>NZ_JAGGQX010000022.1:0-86122 GCF_018613095.1 Bacillus sp. ISL-75 | reverse complement strand
TTTGTTACGTTGGCTTAGTTTCGTAATTGAAACTAAAAATTTTGTTTGTTTGCACGATTTTGTTTGTTTAGTTTTCAAAGATCAATTTCTCATTCGCTCGTAAGCGACTTTATTAATTTATCACATCCAACATCTTAATGTCAACAACTTTTTAAAATCTTTTTTTCGTTAGTTGACTCTCTCGATGAGGACGAGATTTAATATAACATGATAAATTAATGTTTGCAATATAATTTTAAAAGTTTTTTTTAAAAAGCTCATTCTTATTACTAAAGCAAGGACCATATAAAAAACAGGGACATGTAAAACTAATTGTTATAGCCTTTTTTGATCCTTTTTATCATATAATAAATAGACAGTTATTGATTAATAGTCAAAAAGTGCATTAAATCATAAAAATATAAGTTCCCACTTGTTCTTCCATTAGGTACTCATTTATGTGTAGAATCAACATAGAGAAACCATTAATTTTTTCCAATCGTTCTATATTTTCTACCACCACAACAAACAAAACTTCAGTCAACAGACTATGTAATTGGACGTGAACCTGAGATGAGTAGTATCGATATCCATATATTAATTAAATTAGGTGTTTCTGCTGTTTTTGGCCTTATTATCGGTCTAGAACGAGAATTAAAAAGAAAACCAGTTGGACTTAAGACAAGTCTGGTTATCTCGGTTGTGAGTTGTTTGCTGACAATTGTATCAATTGAATCGGCGTATATGTTTCCCAATTCGGATAATGTCAAAATTACAATGGACCCTCTTCGCTTAGCAGCACAAATTGTTTCAGGAATTGGTTTCTTAGGTGCGGGTGTAATTCTAAGACGGGGCAATGATAGTATTTCAGGATTAACTACGGCTGCTATGATATGGGGAGCCGCAGGAATTGGCATAGCTGTCGGAGCTGGTTTTTTCATAGAGGCATTTGTTGGTGTTGCGCTACTTATTATTAGTGTGGAATTTGTTCCATTTTTAATGAAGATCATTGGTCCCAAACAATTACGGGAAAAAGAAGTCATGTTGCACTTATTTATTAGAGATCAAAATCAAATTGATAAAGCGATTTCTTTCTTATTAGAAAAAAATTATATTGTTCGTAGACTTAAGATTAAAGATTTAGACAACGGGGACCATCTTGTTCAAATCTTAGTTGCAGTGGATTACCGTGAAAAGACAACCGATGTGTATTCTTCTGTATCGAATTTAGAAGGTGTTCAGAAAGTTGAAATCGAAAGTATTGGCTAGAAAAAAAATTTATGTTAAATCAAAATTTTCTCTTGCAAGATAATAGCAATACAGATATAATTTTTCTTGTACCAATAAACTGGGGGATTAGCTCAGCTGGGAGAGCGCTTGCATGGCATGCAAGAGGTCAGGGGTTCGAGCCCCCTATTCTCCATATTTCGAAAACCTTTGCGCTGCAAGGGTTTTTTTTATTTCTCTGATTTACAAAATAACATCCAACCCTCTCAATTATTTCTCCTAATAAATATTTAATGGGTATTTTTACCTTTTTTTAAAATTTCCTATTGCAAATTCCCTTCTCAATATAATAAAATCGAAAATGTAATTTTAAAATTTAGAAAAATCTGTATTTAAAGGGGTGAATTTTAAAAAAATTAATTTCTTCCAGTATAATTACCGCCACGATCTATTTTTCCTCAACAATTGACCAATCAGCATTGTCTTTTTTTGACCTCAGATTTGAACAAAGGGTTTTTATATGAGAGGGGGAACTACCATTGGAGGCAAAAAAAACTAAGGTTAATTCTGAAAGCGATTACACCGCAATTGTTCAATCATCATCATTTCAAAAATTACTCTCCGAAAAGAAAAAATTCATCGTGCCAATCACCATATTCTTTTTTTGTTTTTATTTTGCATTGCCTGTATTAACTTCCTATTCGACAGTGTTAAATCATAAGTTTATCGGAAGTATAACATGGGCATGGGTCTTTGCTTTCTTACAATTCGTCATGACATGGGTTTTATGTATGCTTTACTCGAAAAAAGCAGCAAGATTTGATGAGTTAGCTAATAAAGTCATCAAAGAAGGGGGGACTAACTAATGAATACAGCTGCATTTACTATGTTTCTATGTATCGTTTTTGTTACATTAGTGATTACATACTACGCTTCAAAACGGACGAAAAATGCAAGTGAGTTCTACACGGCTGGCGGAGGTCTTACTGGCTGGCAAAATGGACTTGCCATCGCTGGGGATTATATGTCCGCTGCATCCTTCCTTGGAATTGCAGGGGCAGTCGCCTTAACGGGATTTGATGGCTTCTTTTATAGCATTGGATTCCTAGTTGCCTATCTTGTTGTACTTTATTTGGTAGCTGAACCTCTAAGAAACCTCGGAAAATATACCTTTGCAGATATGATTGCTGCAAGATTTGATGCAAAAAAAGTGCGTGGTTTTGCCGCCATGAACACGGTAACCATTTCGATTTTTTACATGATTGCTCAGCTAGTTGGTGCAGGTGCACTTATCAAATTATTATTAGGCTTAGAATATACCACATCCGTTTTAATTGTTGGCGTACTAATGACTGTATACGTTATTTTTGGAGGAATGCATGCAACAAGCTGGGTACAAATCATTAAAGCCGTTCTATTAATGGGTGGTACCTTAGTCATTTCTATTATTGTCTTTGCCAAATTTAACTGGAGTATTACCGATATGTTTGCACAAATGAAAACTGCAACACCATTAAAGGAGACCTTCTTAAATCCTGGCGTAAAATACAAAATTGGCCTTGATACGATTTCGTTAAACATGGGACTAGTTCTAGGAACAGCTGGTCTTCCCCATATTCTTGTTCGTTTCTTTACAGTAAAGGATGCTAAAACTGCTCGTTCCTCAGTCGTTTATGCCACATGGATCATTGGGATTTTTTACGTTATGACCATTTTTCTTGGTTTCGGTGCGGCAGCTTTTGTAGGTAACAGTACAATTGTTGCAGCTAATCCGGCAGGAAATATGGCTGCTCCGCTTTTAGCCCAAGCTCTTGGTGGAAATATGTTATTTGCTTTTATTTCAGCAGTCGCTTTTGCAACTATTCTGGCTGTTGTTGCTGGCCTTGTTCTAACAGCTGCCTCAGCGTTTGCCCATGATTTCTATAACGTTATCCTTAAAAAGGGAAAAGCAACAGAAAAGCAGCAAGTGGGTATGGCACGCTGGGCAGCAGTTGGAGTTTCTGTCATATCTATTATACTTGCGTTAGGTGCACAAACTCTTAATGTCGCCTTCTTAGTTTCACTTGCCTTTGCCGTCGCAGCGAGTGCAAATTTACCTGTTATTCTGTATACAATTTACTGGAAACGCTTTAATACAACCGGTGCCGTTTGGGCTATGGTGGTTGGGCTTATTTCAGCAATCGGATTGGTGCTAGTCAGCCCGAATGTATTTAGCCCTGAAGTTGGAAAAGCGATTTTTGTAGGTGAGCCTTGGTTCCCGTATACAACACCAGGAATTGTTTCTATTCCACTCGGATTTATTGCGGGCTATCTTGGAACTATTTTCTCAAGCCAAAAAGCCGATGTAAAAAGATATGAGGAGGTACTGGTTAAATCGAATACTGGCATTAGAATTGGTGGTTAAATAAGCGAATGGGACTGAATCATTTTCAGTCCCATTTGTTATAAAAATGTATATTATCTTGATCCTTTTCTTCCTGGACCTGTTTTCGTACTGTTTCTTCCTGACGTAACGGTTTGGGACCTTCTTTCAGAGCTGCCTTTTCCTCCAGACCTATTTTCCCTTCTACCTGTATCGTTTCGATTTCGTGATGTGCTTGTTCTTGCTTTACTCATTCCACGTTTATCTTTATGAACTGTATTACGTTCTTTTTTAACGTCTTCTGTTTCGGATTTCTCTTCGCTATTACTCATATTTTGTTTTGGAATAATGATGTTTAACTCTTGTTCAATCGTTTCGAGCATTGGCCTGTCCGCCGAAGAATAAAAGGTAATTGCAAGACCTGTCATTCCAGCTCTGCCTGTTCGGCCAATTCGATGAACATAACTGTCAGCATCTTCAGGGATATCATAATTAAACACATGCGTGACGCCTTCAACATCTAGTCCTCTCGCCGCCACATCTGTAGCAATTAACAATTGCACTTCGGCATCCCTAAAACGCTTCATCACTCGTTCTCTCTTCGCTTGAGACAAATCACCATGCAATTCATCGCAAGAAAAGCCGTTTGCTTTCAGGACATCAAAAAGTTTACTTACTCTTCGTTTCGTCCGACAAAAAACTACTGCTAAATAGGGACGATACGTTTCCACTAATTGAATAAGCGTGGCTTGTTTAGCACGATCCGTTGTATGAATCGCAATCTGCTTAACATTTTCAGCCGGACCTTGTGTTTTTTCTACTTGAATATATTCAGGATCACGCATATGCTTTTTTGCTAGTTTGCGAATTTCAGGCGGCATCGTTGCTGAAAACAGCATCGTTTGCCTGCTTGCTGGAGTTTCTCTAATAATATCCTCCACTTCATTAAGAAAGCCTATATGGAGCATTTGGTCTGCTTCGTCTAAAACAAGGAAGGATATTTCCGATAAACGGATGGTTTCTCTTCTAATATGATCTAAAAGTCGGCCAGGAGTCCCAACAACAATTTGCATTCCCCTCTTTAATTTTTTTAACTGTTTATCGACATCCTGCCCGCCATAGACAGCCAGGACATCTACACCGTTAATGTCTGCTATCAATTTTTCAAATTCATCTGTAATTTGCAGTGCTAATTCTCTGGTTGGAGTCACGATAAGCGCTTGAACCTGTTCTGCATCATGATTAATTTTTTCAAGTATCGGTAGAATAAAAGCAAACGTCTTCCCTGTTCCCGTTTGCGCCTGTGCAATTATATCGTTACCATTCATCACAAATGGAATCGCTTGTTCTTGAATCGGTGTCGGTTTTGCTATACCGTGGCCGCGTAATTTATTCACTAATGTTTCTGAAATACCCAATTTTAAAAAATCTGACAAAAAAACCCCTACTTTCATTTTTAACCTATCCATTTATTTTGATTGTTTATCATTCCAATTGCAAATATACTTTTCCTGTCGTTATTCAAAAAAATATATAAATGTTCAGACATTAGTTGCCTTTTTCTTTTAAAACAACTATAATTTTTGTATCACAATATAATACCAACTTATTCCATCGGAATAGTAAACTTTGGAGGTGGCGAATATTAATATGAACCAAAACAGTTTTCTCATCATGCATGGCCTAGGCGGGAGCGGACCTGATCATTGGCAAACATGGCTGGCTCAAGAATTAACACAAAGAAATCATCAAGTTTGTTACCCAACTTTCTCTAACTTTGATTTACCTAATAAGAAGGTCTGGTTGGAGGAACTGTCCGCTACAATGAAGACGATTCCTGAGGAAAATAACTTAACGATTATCACACACAGTCTAGGATGCTTACTATGGCTTCATTATGCCTCTACTCTAAACAAACAAATTGCCAAACAAGTTATACTCGTTGCACCGCCATCTCCATCACATATTCTCACTGAAGCGAAATCCTTCTATCCGGTACCGCTGGATGGAAACCATTTAATGCGAACATCTGCGGAAACCTTATTTGTCCATTCTTGTAATGATCCCTATTGCAGTTTGGACGATTCAAAAAACTATTTAAATCTCGGGCTGCCTTCCGTTACCATACCAAATGCTGGTCATATTAATACGAAGTCTGGACACGGGGAATGGCCATGGATCTTAGATTTATGTCTTTCTCGTAAAGAAATTGTTCAATATTGATAAAAAGAAGGAGTGAGACATCACTCCTTCTTTTTATTGACGTTTCTTCCATTCTAAGCCATTATATAAATTAATTTTATCTATTTTATCAATCACAATTAATCGATTATATAAATATTCCAAGGAGGAAATACATTTGGATTTGCATCAGTTGTATGTTTTTACAAAAGTGGTTGAACACAAAAGCTTTTCAAAAGCAGCAGATGATATTTTTTTAAGTCAATCAACCGTTAGCTCTCATATCCAAGCATTAGAAAAGATGTTAAATATGAATCTTTTTGATCGTGTCGGAAGAGAAAGTATTCTTACTCCTCAAGGGGAACGCTTATATCAGTGGGCACTCAAGCTTTTGCTCATTAAGGACCAAGCATTGCTTGACCTAAAAGAGGGGATGACAGACCTCCGTGGAATGATAAGGATCGCAGCGAGCTCTGTTCCTGGGCAATTTATGGTTCCGCGAATGGTCAAGCAATTTAGAGTACAGTATCCTGAAGCGACGTTTCATATCAATCAATCTTCCTCAAAAATTGTGGCCGAAAAGGTTTTAAATGGATCTGTTGATGTTGGGATACTGGGTGATAAATACGAAAACGACAAACTTCACTATATTCCTTTATTAAAAGAAAAGCTAGTCTTAATTACATCGAACCAAAACGAGATTGTGGGACCTGTCAATATCGAGGAGATTTTAGATTATCCATTTGTGATCCGTAATTCTAGCTCAGGAACGAATGCTCTTTTGGAACGTTTCCTTAAGAAAAGTAAGATTCATAAGGACAAATTAAATATCATTGCTTATATAGAAAGCGGTCAGAGTTTAATGCAATTTGTCCTACAGGATATTGGCATTTCGATTATATCTGAAATTGCTGCAAGCGAATATTCCTCTAAAAATATGCTAAAGATGCATGATATAAATGGCTTTGATGACGAAAGATATTTTTATCTTGTTTACAACATTAATAAAACGCAATCACTCCTATCAAAATTATTTATTGAAGGTGCCTTGGATTTGGTTGGCGGTAACCACACAAAGTGGGCTGAGTAAATACTCAGCCTATTTTATTTTATCAAGGAACAGGGTATTACGGTTTCAGGATAACTTTAATACAATCTTCCATTTTTGTATCAAATACTTCATACCCATGTTTTGCTTGGTCCAAGGGCAGTACATGGGTGATAATGTCCCCAGGGTCAAGCTTTCCTCCATTTATCATATCGTATAGGAACGGCATATAAGGAATAACTGGGGCCTGTCCAGTCTTAATATCCACGTTTCGTTGGAAAATATCTCCTAGTGGAAAAGCGTTATATCGACCACCATATACACCTGTTATTTGAATGGTTCCGCATTTTCGGACTGCTTGACA
Organism: Bacillus sp. ISL-75; assembly: GCF_018613095.1. Lineage (NCBI taxonomy): Bacteria > Bacillati > Bacillota > Bacilli > Caryophanales > Bacillaceae > Bacillus > Bacillus sp. ISL-75. The sequence continues at coordinate 78,961 of NZ_JAGGQX010000022.1, read as the reverse complement.
AGCAATGACAATCGCTCCCATCGCCCCACCATGAAGTTTCATGCCCGAAGCAAGAAATTCAAGCGGTGTCCATTTTCCATCCATTCCGACTGCATCAATCACGATGTCGGCCCCGCCTTGGGTAATTTCCTTTAAGTATTCTCCAGTGTTAGCATGTTGTTCAAAATTAACAATTTCCACCTTATTTGTTCGTTTGGCATGCTGCAAACGGTAATCAATATAATCAACTGCAATCACTCGTTTTGCACCATTTAACCATGCAAATTTTTGGGCTAGCAATCCCACCGGACCGCAGCCAAGAATAATAACCGTATCACCATCTTTTACACCAGCATGATCAACACTCCAGTAAGCAGTTGGAGCTGCATCAGCAAGTAACGCTAGTTTTTCATCTTCCACCTCACAATTTTCTGGAATCTTAAATGGGGTGAAATTCCCATATGGGACGCGCATGTATTCAGCCTGTCCCCCTGCATAACCACCGGTTAATTCAGAATAACCGAAGAAACCTCCAATTTCTCCATGAGGATTGGAATTATCACATTGACTTGTTAGGTCATTAGTACAATACCAACAATGACCGCAACTAACATTGAATGGAATTATCACTCGGTCACCTTTTTTAAGTTTAGTAACTTCTGAGCCAACCTCTTCGACTACTCCCATCGGCTCGTGACCAATAACATAGTCTGTTGGCAAGCTTGGAATCATCGCATGAATTAAATGTAAATCTGAACCGCATATCGCTGAAGAGGTAATTTTCACAATGATATCATCAGCATTTTTTATTTCTGGATCTTTGACCTCTTTTACTTGAACATTTTTTATGCCTTGGTATGTAACTGCCTTCATTCAGTTTTCTCCCTCCTATTATTTGTTTGGTGTCGCGAACATGCCAAGGCGGTCCGTATCGTTAGGGAAAAGGTTTAATTGGGCAATTTGCACGGCTGTTTCTGCGGACTTCAAATCAATAGGGAATTGTTCCTTTAGATTATGAGGATGAAGCCAGCCCTTTTTAACCATTAAGTCAGAAATTTCCGTGTGCAAATCAATCGCTGCTTCCATTTGTTTATGTAAAGCCCTTCTAAGTTCAGGATTGGCGGTTTCGGTTATCGCAAAACCGTAGTTGCGTATTCCTGTTTTCACGGCAAGTAAAAAGTCCATGGCAAAAGCTGAATCTGCCAAGTTCGGCATTCCTTCTGCGTTCCTTGGATCTAAATAGTCCTCCAATTTTTCCACCTCACTTATTGTAGTAGTTGGCTTTGTTTATAGAAACCGATAAGTTCATTAATATCTTTAATCGTTTGCTGTACATCTTTTTGCATTAGTGCTTTTAGTTCATTATCGAAACAGATTCCTTGCATTAATTTTGATTTAAGCAAGCAAACCGTTTTAAAGTTTAGAATTTCATGGGTTTCCATCGTCTCATGTAAGCCCAAGCTGCCCTCCTCCATATAAACACCTCCAGTTTCTTAACATATGTATTTTCCCCTTTTGGCGTTTCCTTTTATGCAGATGATAAGGTGAATAAACTGGGATTATCTAAGAAAATATAATGGGATAAAGTATGTTCGTGTTGGAGGGAACAAAATGACAAAGTATTTAAACCTTCATGAAACATTAGACCTTCATGAATTGTTATCATTTAAAAATCTTTGCTTAACTAAGGCGACAACGATGAGTGTTTTGGCCCAAGACGAGGAACTGAAGACAATACTTTCAGGGGATGTCACTACAGGTACCCAGCATATACAACAGCTGCAGCAGTTTTTGACAGATCGGAGGGAAAAGCAGTGAATCATTTCATTCGAAACATGATGGGAATGGGCGGAATGACTGATCAAGTCATTGCAACTGACTTTCTCATTTCCGCAAAGGCCGGTGTGAGAAATTATGCTGTTGCGATTACAGAAACCGCTACACCAGAATTGAAAGCAGCCTTACGAGCACAATTAAATGACGCCATTGCTACACATGAAAAAATAACCAACTTTATGGTAGCAAAGGGTTTTTATCATCCACATGATTTAAGTGAGCAGCTGCAGGTGGACCTAACGGTGTCAGATACGGCATTAAATCTTGCACAAAAGAAGGAAAATGCCTTGAATTAGATTATTAGAAAAAGGGAGAACGGTTTGTTCTCCCTTTAAATGATCGTGCTCATTTCCTTTAATTTCTTTTTATCTATTTTTCCCACATGGGTTTTTGGCAGTTCTTCTAAGAAAATGAATCGCTTTGGAATTTTGTATCGACCTAATTTATGCTCACAATAAGGTCTCAATTCTTCCTCTCCTACAGTTGAATAGTCTTTTAACACAATAAAAGCGGTTACAATTTCGCCCCATTTTTTATCCGGCAATCCGAGGACTGCGACCTCATCTATGTCTGGGTGTTCCGCGAGCCATTGCTCTATTTCAAGCGGATATACATTCTCTCCGCCTGTGATAATCATATCTTTCTTCCGGCCGACAATAAAATAGAAGCCTTCTTCATCCCTTTTGGCTAAATCCCCTGTATGAATCCAGCCCTCCATCAACGTTTCCGATGTTGCTTGTTCATTATTCCAATAAAACGAAAAGGCATGCTTCCCTTTAATTAATAGTTCACCAACCTCATTGTTTTTTGCTTCTCGACCATCTGGTTTTACTAATTTTATCGAATTAAACAGCATCGGTTTACCGACAGACCCACGTTTTATACGGGCATCTTCCGGGCTAATATAAAAATTATTCGGCCCTGCTTCCGTTAACCCATACCCCTCTTTAAAGGCTAACCCCTTTTTTTGAAAAGCCTCATATATTTGTAAAGGACAGGGCGCAGCACCTGATAAAAAGATTTTCATTGTCGGAAAATCGCTGCCTTGAAAGTCATTGGTTTGAATGAGCAAATGATACATGGTAGGCACCAAGAGAATAATCGTACAGCGATGACGATTGATGGATCCCACTGCCTTTTGTCCGGTAAATTGATCGCCTATAACAACAGTTCCACCAATCATAAGGACAGGGATACTAAGCGCATTTATTCCACCCGTATGAAACATCGGTAAATAATTTACCGTAACATCCTCAGCTGTTAAGCTCCAACTTATTATTGTGTTCATTGCATTCCATAAGATTGACTGATGACTTAACACTACACCCTTAGGTTTACCGGTTGTTCCCCCTGTATAAATCATCGCCAACGGGTCGGTTTCAATGATATCTTCTGTAAAACTATCTCTAATTGGATACGAAGAAATTTCAAGATAATTTTCCGCTCTAATTAAAAAGGAATTCGGGCAAACGTTGGTTAATTGTTCGTAGATCGTCTCAAATTGCTGATGGATTCCAATTAACACGGGTGTACAATCCTGCAATATTTCGCTGATCTCTTGCTGCGATAATCGCCAATTCAGAGGAACCAAGATGGCTCCCATTTTTCCACAGGCAAATAATAAATCAAAATAACTAATATCATTAGGTGATAAAAGGGCAACCCGATCGCCTTTTCTAACACCTTGGGACAGGAGCCAGCTTGCTACAGACTTTGCCCGTGTATTTACTTCTTTAAACGTCCAAGCTTTGTTTGTTTTTTCATCTATAATTGCATCCTTTTCCGGAGATAATCTTGCTCTATTATCAAGCCAATCCAGTTCCCACCTCACCGAATAATCGCTCCTTCACTACTAGATGCAACTATCTTACTCATTTCCGGTTACAAGGGAGTTACATAATCAGACTCTATTATCGGATATGGATGGTTATCGACACATTTTTCTTAAACATCACTATCTATAAATTGTGTAATCGCGTTTACTAACTGTGGAAGATCATCCACCAATGGGGAGTGACCACAATTCTTTAACTCAATAAACCTAGCTTTTTCCCCTAGGTCCTCTAGTAATTCCTTCGTCATGTCTCGAGTTACCACAAAATCACGGTCTCCGCTTAGGACCAGTACTGGTACCGTAATATCATCCACTTTACCATTTCCTTCAACAAGTCCATTATGATGGTGGCTGATATTAAACGTGTTATTGGAATGATGCACCTCAGCTAAATTTCGCTGGGTTCTCATATCTTGAACATACGCCTCATAAAGTTCAGGTGCAGGCTGATTGTGAGTATAGATAACAGCGTTCCAAATGAGCTTCAATAATTCAGTGTTATTCGTGTCATAAGCAGTTTGGACAGGTATTGTTTTCGTAACATCCCTTTTGATCTCTTCATGTAACGCAAATCTCCGCGGCTCATCATTTTCATTAAATTTCCCGTCAAATGGATAGCCTCTCGTTGATTCTGATGCTAATAAAATAAGTTTATTTGCATACCCAGGGTAATCTGCGACAAACTGCATTGCAACCGCACCACCGGTTGACCATCCTACAACCGCAAAATCCTTTAAGCCTATTTCATCAACAAACAGCTTTACATCATCTGAAAAATCTTTTATTGACATCACTAGATTGGTATAGGTTGAGCCGCCAAATCCTCGTAAGTCAACCGCATATAGTTTATATTTGGCATCCAAATTCTCAAGCACCAAATCCCAGTGCTTCGAAGAAGTCATATTTCCGTGGATTAACAAAACTTTTATTTCTCCTCCATCCCTCTCCCGATAAGTAAGTGTTTCGCCATTTGTAAGTTTAGCTTCCTTTAATGTCACATTAATCATCCAGATCAACCTTCCCCCATTTAATTGTAGTTGCTCCCCACGCATAGCCAATTCCAGCACTAACTAAAACGACAACATCGCCTTCTTTAACTTTTCCATCTGATAAGGCCAACTCCAAGGACAATATCTGATCAATTTGCCCGATATGACCATAATCTTCTAGATAAATAGATTGCTCTTCGGACAAACCCAGTTCATTTAAAACATATTCATGTGCGGACTTTTTCATGTGAAGGATACCAAGATAAGAAATATCCTTCTCGCTAAACCCACTTTTCCTTAAAGATTCACGAATGACCTTTAGAAAATTATTCATTGATTTCTGTTCGAGGCGCTCCTTCATACCTTCTGGATCGAGAACATCGAGCTTATTAAGGCGCTGAGCAATAGCCTCTTTTGTAATGGGGTTCTTAGTCCCTCCGGAAACAACGACGACGTCATCTGAAAAAGAACCATCAGTAATTATTTCCGTTTCCATTAATAGGTTTTCGTTATGCCCTTTTTTTAAAAGGATCGCTCCACCGCCAGCACCGAGATTAAACATGAAACGGGTCCTTGGATTGTCGTAATTAATGAAATCCACATTCCGATACCCACCTGCAAGAAGAACCGTTTGAATACCTGGATCAGCAATCATCATAGATTTTGCCACTTTTAATGCCATGACAGTTGTCCCGCATCTTAAGGCAACATCAAATGCCCATGCATTCAAAGCTCCAACTGCTTCTTGAAGTTTAATACCAGCGGTCCACAGAGGGTATTCCTTATGTTCCTCACCAATATAAATAACAAGGTCAATATCCATTGGATCGATTCCTGCTTTAGCAATAGCTTGTTTTGCAGCGACGATCCCCATTTCACACGTATGGTCTTCTGGTCCTGGGATATACTTTTTCTTTATGCCCATTTTTTCTTCAACAACTGAAACAGGGATATCGGCCATCTCTGCAATCTCTTTTCCAGTCAAAAATTCTTCAGGCAAATAAATGCCCGTGCTCAGGATCCCGATTTGCAAACCTAATCATCTACCTCTCTATGCTTTTTCCGCCATTGCCTTCATAAAAATCAGCGCTTCTTCAATCGATTCAAATAATGTTTCTCTGTCCTCTTGAACATGGGTAACTTTTATTCTCCATTGTTTCTCGCCTGTTTCCTTCTCAAAAGCGGCCAACTGAAACCGAACAACAAAAGAAGCAATTTGATTTAACTCCATTCCTTCCTCCTTCTATCCCGCCAGTTTCCCCTCTTTTTTTGCGGATGGTTGTTTTTTTCTTTTCCATGAAAGCGTACTTAACGTACCAACAATTCCACGAGGGAAAAACATCACCACCAAGATATAAATTATCCCGAAGAAGATTATCCAACGCTCAAAAATCCAATGCTCTTTCGCTAATTCTGTCAGCCAATCATGAGCAAATTCAATTAATCCTGCCCCGATAATTGCCCCAATTAATGTTCCAACCCCGCCAATGATCGTCATTAATAAGGCATCTAAGGTGATATCCATTGAGAACACACTCGTATTCACAAATCGGAGCGAAATCGCATATAAAATCCCTGCAACACCTGCCAGTACTCCAGATACAACACTTGCGGCAATTTTATAATGAAGAACATGATACCCTAATGATTCCGTTCTCTGCTCATTTTCTCTAATTGCCTGTAACACGCGTCCCAACGGTGAATTGGTAAATCGCTTCAGGATGAGAAAAACGGCAACCATAACAATAAGACTGAGGAGATAAAAATTAGTTCGGTCAATAAACAATTCAGGGACCCGAAAAGTGAACCCATCATTTCCATAGGTCAAGGTCCGCCACTTTTCCGCTAGGACGAGGAAAAGGCCAGATAAAGATAGGGTTAGCATAGCGTAAAAATGGTTTTTCAAACGTAGTGTAAGCAACCCAACAATGAAGCTGACCACAGCTGTAAGCACAATTGTTGTTAAGACTGCCAGTAAGAAGAAAATAAGCGTTGGTTCAAATCGTTTCATAAAAATACCCATTGAATAAGCTCCAATTCCAAAAAACATGGCATGCCCAAAGGAAACGATTCCCGTAAAGCCCAATAGGAGGTCATAGCTCATCGCAAAAATTGAAAACACAAACACTTGTGTTAACAAAATCAATAGGTTTCTAGATTCATAAACAAAAGGTAATAGCAGCAGAAAAGCGGCGACGACTAAAAAGATCGCTGTCATTCTATTCCCTTGAATAAACCTCACTGTATTTTCACCCCTTCGCTCCAAATAAACCCTGCGGTCGAATAATAAGGACAATTGCCATTAGGAGCATATTAACTGCCAGTGAGAGGTCCGGGACATAATAGGCCATAAAAGAACCGGAGAGCCCTACTAAGATGGCGGCTAAAACAGAGCCCTTAAAATTGCCCATCCCCCCAATGACGACAACAATGAACGCTAAAATGGCAAACTCCATTCCCATACCCGCATGGATTACTCCCGAATATGGTCCAAGGAGGACACCACCTAGAGCAGCCATTCCGGCACCAATCATAAACACAAACATAAATACCCTTTGAATATTGATACCAAGCGCCTGAACCATTTCTTTATTCATGACGCCAGCTCGGACCACTAGACCAATTTTGGTCTTTTTGAGTAAAAATTGAACGCCGGTAAAAATGAGAAATCCCACAAAAATGATAAAGACTCGATACTTAATAATAATGACGCCGCCAAGCTCCCAGCTTCCTTTTAAATAATCGGGGGGCGATGCGGTTATTTGATTAGGACCCCAAATGACTTTCAGCATTTCGGATAAAACCAGCATTAAACCAAGAGTAATTAATATTTGCTGGACATGATTTCCATACACCGGTTTAATGATCCACTTTTCGGTAATAATCCCTAACAGAAATCCTGTTAGGATGGCGCCAATAATTCCAATCATAAAGCTGCCTGTTTTCGTGTAAATCCAAAGACCACTATAAGCTCCCCAGGCAAATAACCCGCCATGAGCAAAATTCAGCACGTCCATCAAACCAAAAATGAGGGTTAAACCGGCGGCTAATAAAAAAATCAGCATCCCTGTTGCCAAGCCATTTAAGGTTAAATTCATGAGTAATTCCACAAAGATGTTCCCCCTTCCTTACGCAATCCCTAAATATTTTCGTTTCATCTCTTCATCTTCTTTTAATTGCTTCATTGTTCCCTGACTAACAGTTCTTCCATCATCGATAATGTAAAAACAATCACCAATCGTGCTTGCCATCATGAAATTTTGTTCCACTAACACAATGGTGGTTTGATCTTTCATTTGTAAAATAGATTCCATCACCTTCTCAACCACGATGGGAGCCAAGCCTTTACTAGGCTCGTCAATTAACAAGAGCTCGTTTTCATTTACATAGGCTCTGGCAATCGAAAGCATTTGTTTTTGCCCGCCGCTTAAAAGGCCGCCTGGTTTTTTCCAAAACTTTTTCAAGTCTGGAAACAACTCTAAAATCGAATCCATCCTTTTAGCTGTTTCTTCATTTTCTTTCTGAATCGCCACGCGCATATTTTCCTCTACGGTTAAACCTGCAAAAATCCCTTGATCTTCGGGGACATAGCCGATGCCCTTTTTAGCAATGGTATAGGTGGGAAGTGTTTGTATTGTTTCTCCTTTAAAAGCAATACTTCCCTTCGAAGCTGGATTTAGTCCCATAATGGTTCGTAATGACGTCGTTTTTCCTGCTCCATTTCTTCCAAGCAGTACCGTTACTTCGCCTTTTTTCACCTCAAAGGAAACACCTTGTAGAATATGGTATTGACCAATATGCGTTTCTACTTGATCAAGCTTCAACAGGTCGTTCATCAAAATGACCTCCTAAATAGGCAGACTGAACGGTTTCATTTTTCATGATTTCTTCAGGAGTTCCGTCTGCTAGCAGTCTTCCATTAAATAACACCATCACTGAATCTGATAGATCCAAAATCATATCCATTTTGTGTTCAATCAGGACAATCGTCCGGTTCGCTTGTTCTTTTATTTTCTTGATAACTTCTAATATCGCTGGAACTTCTTCAAGCGACATCCCCGCTGTTGGCTCATCTAATAAAAGTACTTCAGTTTCAAGAGCCAGCAGCATCGCAATCTCAAGCTTCCGCTTTTCCCCATGTGCGAGGTTACTTGCTAGTGAATTCTTTTTTTCATCTAATAGGACCAATTTCAGCCACTCAAGAGCCTTTTCTTCAAATACCCGATACTTTTTATAGTGGAAAAACATTTGGTAACGAATTCCTGCTTGCGATTGAACGGCTAACCTGACATTTTCTAAGACTGTTAGATTTGGAAAGACATTAGTGATTTGAAAAGAACGGCCGATTCCCACCCTTGTTCGATTCGTAGATGAAAATTTCGTAATATCTTTGCCGCGGTAATATATTTTTCCTTTAGTAGGAGTTAATTGTCCGCTTAACAGGTTGAAAAAGGTTGTTTTCCCGGCCCCATTTGGTCCAATAATTGACTTGAAGTGTTTTTCAGGAACGGAAATACTGACGGAATCCACTGCAGTATGACCGCCAAACGTAATTGATAAATCATCGGTTTCAATAAGTGTAGACATTCGTTTCACCACCTAAGTTCTTAGCGTAAAATAAGGAAAAAGGGTGACCAGCAATTTATGTCGGTCAAACCCTCGTCATTTTTTATCAGTTGAGATGACTTTAACTTATTTATTCCGTATTGGCGGTGCAGTTTCTTCAGGAGATAGCTCCCTGATCAGTACTGGGACCGGGTATGGAACACCATCTTTCTTCTCTAGCTTAATTGCATACATGGTTTGCAGTGCCTGGTGATCCTCTGGTCGGTAAGTCATCTTTCCTTTCGGTGTTTCAAAGCTCATACCTTCCATGGTTTCGATTAATTTATCAGCATCTGCAGAACCTTCCGTTTTCTTCAATGCCTCTACAATCGAAATAGCAGCACTCATCCCCCCTGGGGTAAATAAATCAGGTACATCGTTGTTAAATCTCTTCTTATGTTCCGCTACGAGCCAGTCGTTAATTTTATTTTTCGGCAGGTCATGATAATAAACACTAAAGCCTTCCATCCCAATCAACGGCTCCATCGTTGATAAAGCAGCAATATCCGGGGCCCCCGTCGAAATTTTGATTCCTTTTTCTTGAACCTTCATATCGGACAACTGTTTCCAAGGGGAGTTTGCTCCGGCCCATACCACAAATAAGTAATCAGGTTTTGCGTCAACTATTTTTTGAATATTAGAAGTAAAATCTGTCGCTGCTGGATCCGCATATTCTTCCTTTACGATATCAGCACCCAGTTTTTGGGCCGCTTCTTTAAAGGCAGCAACGCCATCACGACCAAACGAATAATCCGGAGCAAGTGTCGCTATTTTCACTCCTTTTTTTGCAATCGCTGCCGCACCTGCTACGGCATCTTGAGATGAGTTACGTGCTGAATGGAACATATACTTATTAAACTCTGAACCTGTAATGCTATCAGCTGCTGCAGGTTCAACCACCATTATCTTTTGATATTCTTCAGCGAGCGGTAAGACCGCCAAGGTATCCGCAGAACTAGAGGATCCAACAAGGAAATCTACCTTATCTTCCTCTAACAGCTTTGTTGCTTTTTGTACGGCTACTTCCGGCTTCGTTTCTGTATCTTCCACAATGAATTCGATTTTTCTGCCAGCAACCTCCAATTTACCTTCGGTTGCATAATCAAGGCCTAGCTCAAAACCTCTTAAGGTTTGCTTTCCGTAGGCTTCTAAAGCCCCAGTTTTGGAGGCAAGCACGCCAATTTTGATTGGATCTTTATTTTCCGAACCACCATTGTCTTTCGAGTCTGATGATGATTGATCTGAGCTGCATGCACTGGCAAACATCATCACAAAAATAAGTAAACCTAAAATTGCCCATTTCCCTCTATTACCCTTCACTCTTTTTCCCCCTTAAAATGTTTAATATCAAAATGGCATAGCTTTGATTTTATGATAGGAGATGGAGGTTACAAACTAGTTACAAAAATAGAAGCAGCCTCTTATTAAGGCTGCTTCATTGGATGGATGACTTTTTCTGATTCAATGATCGTCTGATACATATGCTTGGTCGGTTCTAACGGAGTTACTCCTAGTTCTTCCTCTAATACTTCTGTACATTTTTTATACCATTTCATCGCTTGAGGACGGTTATTTTTCCGGTAATAACAATACATGAGCAAACGATACGCTTCTTCCCATGTTCGGTCGCGTTCAAGGATTTTTTCACACCAGAAGATTGCCGTCTCGAAATTTTCCTTGCGGACCATTAACTGGGCCATTTTCTCGGCCCCTCGTAAAAAATAAACGAGCATGCTCTCTCTTTTGTTAATACACCAATCATCATAACGGCGATCAGGTAAGTATTCTCCTTGATAAAGTTGCAAGCCCTTTTCTAAAAAGTTAATGACTTTATCAGGATCAGATTCTTGTAATCCTTCTAGAATCCATGTTTGAAATTGGGTCGTATCTAATTCCATCACGGCATTCGGATTTAGCCCATAGAACAAGCCTTCCCTTATGATAAAAAATGGTGCAGCTCTCGCCTTCCGTAATGGTTCCAGCACATTTTGCAGACTATTTAAGGCCACTTTAAAATCACGGTCCGCACTCTTTTTATCTTGATAGGGCCAAAGGATCTGAATGATTTCATCCTTGGCAATCGATTCACTTACTGTAATTAATAACTGAAACAACTCCTTGGCTTTTTCTCTTTGCCAATCCTTCTCCCTAACTTCCTTCTCACCGAGCCAAAGTTTGAACTGACCAAGAGTTTGAACCCGAATTGTGTAACCAGGATGTGCATCAAACATGGCCACTCCCATTTCCCGAAGGATTTTCTCGACATATGGTTTTTGAATTTCCTCTTTCCTGCATTCAATTAACAAAGGTACAACCACTTGCAAATCCTTTGGACTAAATACAGATCTCTTCTGAAAAAAGAATTCAAAATCATGAACTTGGACGGAACGTAAGAATTCAGTCATCGTTTTCTTAAATAAATCTGTTTTTTTCTGTAAATAAAAAATATAGGAAAACCAGAAATTGCTTAACATTAGCCCAAATGAGTCTTCACATTGTTCGAATAAAGAATTGGCTTTTTCTAAAAACATATGGGCCTTAGGCAGCCGTTGATTATAAATACAGGCGATCCCCATGCAAAGAGTAATTAAAGCAGAAAGCCAGACATCATGGACTTTCTCTGTCTCTTGAAGAGCTTTTTCGCCTGCATCTAAGGCCCGTTGGAGTTCTCCACTCGTTCCATATAAAATACAGAGACCCATTAGTGGTTCCGCTTTCCCTCTGTCGACATTCAATTGATCCATAATTTCTAACGCAGTCTGGTAGCAGTTTTCAGCTAAGTTTAATTCATATTTATTTAGGATCTGTACGGAATGACCCATGCGAATCCAGCCACAAGCCTCAACAAATGGGGCCTTTAGGCTTATTCCTTGCTGAATTCCCGCTTGTGCAAGTTCTTTTGCCTTTAATCCCTCGCCCGTAAACGCTTCAATTAATGATAGTAATAAATTGGTTTCACGGTGTGCTTGCGGCAGGGACGTAACCTTAGCCCCGTTCTTTTCCTCTTGAAACAGATAAAGCAATTTCTTCGCCTCATCAAAACGCCCGGTTCTTAAATACAATCTTGCTTGTAAATTTCCGTCCGGACTTGAAGACTTCGATTCCTGTGTCTTTTTGATCCATTTTTCTGCCTCTGATGATTTACCCGAGTTTAGCAGATTCTCCGATAGCAATTGATAAAGTTTACCCTTTTCCTCAACTGAACCATTGGTTTTTTCTCGATAGGTTATTGCCTCATATAAATACCTCTCAGCATGCTGCGGCTGAATTGTATCTAGATAAATTTTGGCTTTCCCTTCTAATGCTTTACTCATCCCAAGATAATCTTGACTTTTTTCTGCCATAGAATAGGTCCGATTATAACAATCCTCGGCCTCTGTATAGTGGGAACGATAGCGATGGACTTCCGCTTTTAAATACCAAAGATGGTAATAAACATCCATATCTGAATCAGGAATCATCGTTAACTGATCATATAAGCTTTCCAATTTTCCGCTTTCAAGCATCGTTAAGCCATTCAATTGTAAGATGGAGGCAATCGCTTGATAGTGATTGATTTTTTTATAATGATGGAGTGCTGCCTCCCACAGTTTCCTTTTCTCATAATAACGAGCACATTTTTCGTGGAGGCTAGCATAGTTTCCCGGGTTATTTTTTTGAAAAACATTTTCGAGAAACTCTTTAAATAAGGCATGATAACGGTAGTGGGTTAATCCAATCTTTTGGATAAATAAATTTCGATCTTTTAGCTGTTCAAGCATACTGGAGGCTCCATGAATCCCAATTACCTCATCACATATTTCTTCCTCCATCTCTTCAAAGATTGAAGTTTGTTCTAGAAACTGCTGGATTATTAGGGGCTGCTTTGAAAAGACTTCCATTACTAAATACTGAAAAAAGTCTTGAAGGGAATGCGAAGAGTGTTCAAAAAGCTCAGATATATTATTCTTTAGTGGAATCTGAGTGGCAATCATGCACAAAGCTATAACCCAGCCTTCTGTCATTTGGTAGATGGTTTGGAGGTGTTGGGATTCAACTTCTAATCCGTAAAGATCTGTTAATAACAGGTCCATCTCTTCAATCGTAAGGACTAGGTCATCTCTTGTAATCTCTAATAATTGCCCACAGACCTTCATTTTCGTCAAATGCTTCCATCCTGGACAGCTCCGGCTTGAAATAACTAAATGAAAATTGGCAGGGATGTGTTCAAGTAATTTTTCAATCCAGCTATTGATGGCATAGGAATGTTCAATTTGATGGAAGTCATCGAGGATTAAAGTAATCTCTTCATTTATCAATAAGATTTCATTAATAAACAGGGAACACAAAACCCCTAATTCCTCATCGCGAATATAACGATCCATTGATTCGATGTATGTAACTAGTTCGGTTCCAAAGTCAGGAGTAATTCCGCGAATGGAATGGATGATATAGGTGAGAAAAGGAAGGATATCATCATCGATCGATGAAATGGAGTACCAGCAGCCTGGAATTTTTTCATCCCTCATAAATAAAGCAAGTGCCGTACTTTTCCCAAAACCAGCCCCAGAATGAATAAGGGTCAAAGGGTATTCAGGGATTTTCTTCATTTTCTGAGTGAGCTTAGCCCTTCTGATAAAGTCATCTTTTACAACTGGAATGCGCAGCTTTGTTTGAATGATCGGCAGATTCAAATGATCGGCCCCCTTTCCATTTTCACAATATTTACACTATTTTACCATATTGGGAGTAATAAGTGTACGAGTAGGAAGGAAAACACAATCAATTGTTAATTTAAACATAAGTGGGGATTTTTTCTATGTAATTAAAAATAAATAATGGAAAAAACTATAGAAATAAGAACTAAGGAGGGTTTCTATGCTTGAAAAATGTTTTTATTGTACCACTGAGATTGAAGAAAGACAGTTGCACTATGTCTCATTTGTATCCTCAAACCAGGAAAGAAATGAATCACTTTGTGATGAATGTTATAAAGAATGGTTGGAAGGTTTGAAAGGTTAAAATCCTGTTTGGTAGTGAAGTTATAACAAAACAGCTGTGACTCCTCCCCTATAAAAATGGGTGGGTCACAGTTTAATTGGAGTGTTGCGTCATTGTCCATCAAAAAAAAGATGCCATTGATTTTTTGTTTGTTGGTTTTTTTGATTTTATTAACCAATAATGCCTTTCATTATATACGTTCAAAAAACCAGCTGCTCGAAACTAATGAAAGAGAAATTGAAATGATCACTCAAGAAGTGTCATTCCAAGTTGAGAATATAAGAGAAGGCACATTGTATGTTGAAGATATTCATGCCAGAGAATTAAGGACAGCATCGTTAGCGATAAAACATGCACTGCCACCTAACTATCAAGATATTACAAATGAGCAACTAAAGAAACTTGCCCAAGAAGTAAGGGTATCGCATATAACCCTGTTAGCGAAAACTGCAGATGATATTATTGGTGTTCGGTCATCAGACCATAAGGAAATTAATATGTCTACCAAGGGATGGGGATATTGGTATGATGCATTTCACCAATTGTTTGCATTAACGCCTGTTTCTGTTGGAAAAGGTTTAACCTTGCCTTACTTTTGGTCTGGGCCGATTGAGATTGCTTCTTCCAATCCCAAGCATACGGATAAATGGGGCTATTATTTTGATGGCACGACCAACTATATTATCAATCCTTATTTTCGTGACAATGAAGTATTAGAGTATGAACGACGATTTGGACCTGGGGAAGTAATAAAAGGTTTTACAAAAGAACGAGGTATCTTAGAACTAACAGTGTTAAATCCAAAGAACTTCGGTAAAAAGAAAGAAGTTGTCACTTTAAACGGTAATAGTTATATTCGTATTTCTGCCAAACCAGTATGGTACGGATCATATAGATATAAAAACTATCAAGTTGATGCAAAATTTATTAAACAGGCGATAAATTCAAAACAAGTGCAATCCTACAGGGATGATCTTAAGGGTAAAGATATTATGAAAACCTTTGTGCCGGTTTTCTCCACACCCTCTGAACCATTCGTCATCGGCCTTGTTTATAATTATGGGCTCATTGAGAAAGAACTCACTCATGAACTTTTTGTTCATATTTTATTTTCCTTCTTTATTATGATTATCGTATTTATTATCAGTTTGATTTTTTCCCGTTCGATTACACAGCCAATCGGTTATATCGTTGAGCAAGTGAATGAAATTGCACAAGGTAACTTTAATAATAAATTACACTTAAAACGAAAAGATGAATTAGGCCTGCTTACGGAAAATGTGAATGCCTTATCTAATGATTTGCAGAACTATGTGAATGATTTGAATAAGAGCAAAGAATTAATTGAATACCAGGCATATCATGATCCATTAACTGGTTTGTCAAACAGAAGATATTTTTCAGAAAAATTAAAACCTACCATCGAACTCGCAAAAGAAACCGGTGAAACGGTTTCGGTTTTATTCATTGATATGGATCGTTTTAAACAGGTGAATGACTCCTTTGGACATAACAAAGGGGATGAAATACTGAAAATCGTTGCCGAGCGGATTACTGCTTGTTTGCCTAGTGACAATAGTATCATTACTAGACAAGGCGGTGATGAATTTATTATTTTGCTAATGAATCTTGATCTCTCAGCAACAATAGCTACAGCAGAAAAAGTTGTCAATACTCTTAAAAAAACCTATCTATTAGATGGCAACGAAATTTATCTCAGTGCAAGCTGCGGTATTAGCATATTTCCAGAGCATACAAAAAATATGGAAGCGCTCGTTGTTTATGCTGACGTTGCAATGTACTCTGCGAAAAAGCAAGGTGGTAACAAAGTCATCGTTTATACCGAGAAATTAATAGAGTCGAACATTGAAAGACCAAAACTTGAAGCTAGGTTACGGAAGGCGATTGAAAATGGCAAGGTAGAAGTTTATTATCAACCGAAGGTTACTGTTGATTCCGGGAAAATTTATGGAGCTGAGGCACTATTAAGATGGAATGATGATGAACTCGGATTTGTCTCACCCGAACTGTTTATTCCGATTGCTGAAGATATTGGCTTAATCCATCCTTTATGGGAATTTGTTATGAAGGAAGCTTGTCATCAGGTGAGCAAATGGAATCGTAACCGTCCTAACCCGATCTCAGTTTCAGTTAATTTCTCGGCCCATCAATTTCATGAACCTTTTAGCATGGTAAAACATGTCACAGAGATTCTGAAGGAAAGTCAATTGGGTTCTAATAATTTTGAAATAGAAATTACCGAAAGCATTCTCTTGAATAATTCAATGGAAATTATTCAATCACTTAAATTGCTTAAAAGCATGGGCATTGCTATTTCGATTGATGATTTTGGAACAGGATATTCTTCCTTAAGCTATTTGAGAAATTTACCAATCGATACCTTGAAAATTGATAAATCATTCATTCAAGATATCCATGAAGATTATGCAAATTCAGAGATCCCAGAGGCGATTATTAACCTTGCTCGAAGTCTCCATCTCAATGTAATCGCAGAGGGCGTCGAAAAAGAGTATCAAAGAGATTTTTTACTATCGAAAAATTGCATTCAAATGCAGGGATATTTATTCAGCAAACCGTTAAACACAGAGGAGTTTGAGCAATACCTTCGAAAGGATCAAAATAAAAGTGGAGAGATTATTTAATAAATCTCTCCACCATATTAACCCTGCTTCCTCTATAATCTATATTTATTATCTTCGCTGACATAGTTGAAAATGCACTTTGGATTCCTTGTGCGAGCTGGTTTCCTTTTCCCTTCTCCGTAAAACAAAGAACAGTTGGTCCTGCACCGCTTAGTGCCACTCCGAATGCACCATTGGATTTAGCGATATCTACTATTTCTTGATAGAAGTTAATCAATGGTTTTCGGTAAGGTTGGTGAAAAAGGTCCTGCTCCATCATTTTCCCTGCCATCTCCCAGTTTTGAGTTAATAGGGCCGCTACCAAAAGATTAGCAGTAGAAGAAGCTTGAATGGCTTCTTCACGGGAAAAAGCTGCTGGAAGCACCCCGCGTGAGTCTTTTGTTAAGAGGATCTCATCTGGAATAACTGCTACCATCTCAAAAGTAATATTAGAAAAGCTTAATATATCTACTTCGTTTTGTTTATATGAGCCGATGACCAGTCCACCGAAAAGAGAAGCACCCACATTATCTGGATGACCCTCAATCTCTGTTGCGATTAGCAGCTTTTCTTGCTGTGTTAGACCTAGCCTTCCTACCGTATCCGCTAGTTCAATCCCCGCAACTATCGCTGCAGCACTTGAACCAAGCCCACGTGCTAGCGGAATATCACTTTCGACTTTTATTTTGCAAGGATGTAATTCGATGCCATAGTTAGATGCCGTTTTAATAGCAATCTGACAGATAAAATGGGTCTCATCAGTTGGGAGGGATTTCAATTCATCACAAGCAGACCGAATATCCCACTTTTGGCTCTCCTCCACCTCTAACGTCAAATACAAATCAACAGCTAGTCCCATTGAATCAAAGCCTGGGCCTAGATTTGCTGTACTTGCAGGTACTTTGATGGTAAAACGATCATTTAATGTCACTATAGACAACTCCTCGAATATGTTCAGTCACTGCCTTTTCATCATTTGGTAATGGGATTGGCTTACTCGTATATATTCTTCTAATAATCCTGGCCAGCTTATAACGATTTCCTCACTACCCGATACGCACTTTTTATTTCCTTAACTGCCTTGAGATCATTTAATTCTTGTAAAATTTGATCGTAATTAGTTAATGATGCTCGATGTGTTACTAAAACAATTTCTGATGTTTCATTTTTCTTAACAGGCAGCTGTAAGATCTTTTCAAAGCTGACTCCATATTTTGCAAAGATGGTGGTGATATCAGCGAAAACACCAACCTCATCTTGCACATGAATCCTTAAGAAATATTTAGAGTATTTCTCCCCATTATCTTTTAATTGCTTTGGATATTGAGGTGTCACAGCACTTCGTCCATTTACCCCAAGCCTTAGATTTTTGATTACCGCGACTAAGTCCGAAACGATTGCAGTTGCAGTTGGCAAGCTTCCAGCACCTGGTCCATAAAACATAGTTTCACCAACTGATTCACCATAAACGTAAACGGCATTATATTCATTTTGTACAGAAGCAAGTGGATGATTATTTGATAAGAACGTAGGGGCCACACTTACCTCGACTTTTTCCCCTTCACGATGGGCATAGCCAATTAGTTTCATCGTATATCCTAATTGTTTTCCATAGCGCAAATCTTCATCGGTTACCTTCGAAATACCGGACACCTGTACATCTTCCAAATCAATATGCATCGAAAAGCCTAATGTCGCTAAGATTGTCATTTTACGGGCGGCATCTAGTCCTTCTACATCCGAGGTAGGATCTGCCTCGGCAAACCCAAGGTTCTGTGCTTCCTTAAGGACCTCTTCATAGGAACGGCCTTCGTCGCTCATTTTGGTTAGTATATAATTGGTTGTTCCATTTACAATTCCCATCAGCTGCTTAATTCGGTCAGAGGCAAGTCCATCGACTAATCCTCGCAGAATTGGGATCCCTCCGGCAACACTTGCTTCATAAAACAAATCACAGCCGTGTTCAGAAGCTACGGTTAACAGTTCCGAACCATGCAAGGCCATTAGATCCTTATTCGCAGTAACTACATGCTTACCTTGACGAAGGGCAGTGATTAAATAATCTTTTGTATCTTGTACTCCGCCCATTACCTCGATTACAACATCAATTTCCTCATCGAAAAGGATTTCATCCGTGTTTGAGGTTAAAACCTTAGCATCTATTTCAACTGGTCTAATTTTATGTAGATCTTGGACAAGTATCTTTTTTATTACAACCGGGCAGCCCACCTGGTGGATTAATTTATCTTGATTTTTTTCAATAATTTTTACTACCCCACAACCTACAGTGCCTAAACCCAATAACCCAATCGAGATTGCTTTCATGTTTTACCCTCCACTTTCTGTCCACTCATGACATACATTTGTTTCTCTGTTGTAGACATTATATGATTCTCTTTATTTTTTTACAATAGATTTGTTTCTAGAATTTTAGTGTAACCGTTTAATACCGCATTATAAAGGGATTACTATTATTGTACAAAATTTTTAGCAAAATTTGAAATATTTTTTCTTTTTTATCCCTTTACAATATTGAAGGTATAGTTGTAGAATAATCACTATATTCAATTATTTTTTTGAAATTTCAATCTTTTAGATATCTTCCATAAATGAAAAGTAATGACGAAGACGGTATTAAGAAAATGCTTCAGAGAGCTGGTGCTTGCTGCGAACCAGTGCAGTTTTCTTAAGATGCCCAGCCCTTCTGAACTGGCCGCCGAAAGTTTTAGTAGGCGGTGCCCGGTTGAAACCGTTAACTTGTTGAGGCTGCTTTTATTTTGCAGCAAAAGAGGGTGGCACCACGCGTTTATTCACGTCCCTCATAACAAGACAATTCTGTCTGTTATGAGGGACGTTTTTTATTAGAAATTAAAGGAGGATTCAAAAATGTTTAAAGTCCTTGTTACCGATGGAATTAGCAATACGGGGTTGAAAAGCTTAATAGATCATCCTAATTTTACGGTAGACCGACAGCCAACACTTCCGACAGACGAGTTAAAAACCATCATTGGCGAATACGATGCTCTTATTGTCCGGAGCCAAACGAAAGTAAGTGAAGAACTGCTCAAAGCAGCTGGCCGTCTCCGTGTGATCGCTAGAGCAGGTGTAGGTGTCGATAACATAGATGTGAATGCGGCAACCAGAAAAGGGATTATAGTCATCAATGCACCTGGTGCTAATACAATTGCAGCTACGGAGCATACCTTGGCAATGATGTTATCATTAGCAAGAAAAATTCCCCAAGCCCATCAGAAAACAACCTCTGGCGAATGGGACCGTAACTCCTTTAAAGGGGTGGAATTATATAAGAAAACACTTGGCGTAATTGGTATGGGTAAAATTGGAACTGAAGTGGCGAAACGAGCAAAAAGCTTTGGAATGAACATTTTAGGGTTTGATCCCTATCTAACTGAAGAGCGCGCAAAGAAACTGGGCATGACGAAAGCCAGTCTCGATTTAATTGCTCAAGAATCAGATTTTATTACGATTCATACGCCCCTTACCAATGACACAAGAGGACTTATTAATGATGACTATTTGCAAAAAACCAAAAAAGGGGTCCGTTTTGTCAATTGTGCCCGCGGCGGTGTTATCGACGAAAAGGCACTAGTTAGAGCCATTCAGGCAGGACATGTGGCTGGAGCAGCCCTCGATGTTTTTGAAAAAGAGCCTGTTGCCGACCCAGAATTACTGCAAAATCCGAATATCATTGTAACACCGCATCTTGGAGCTTCCACCGTAGAAGCTCAAGAAAAGGTGGCCGAAGAGGTAAGTGCAGAAATCATTGAGATTTTCGAATCTCAATCCATTCAAAACGCGGTTAATATGCCGCAAATGTCAGGGGAAACACAGGCGAAACTGCAGCCATACTTACTGCTTGGTGATCAAATGGGGCAGCTTGTCATTCAATTATTAAACAAACAGGCACCTACTAAAATTGAAATTAATTATTATGGCGAATTAATCGGTGAAGATACAGAATTGTTAACTCGTACGATGCTTAAAGGTGTCCTATCTTATCATTTAAGCGATTCGGTCAATTTAATTAATGCTCTTCACCTGTTGAAGGAACAAGGAGTTTCCTATAATGTTGTAAAAAATGCTTCGAATAAAGGCTTTGCAAATTACATGGAACTGAGTGTTACCAATAATTTTGAGACGGCCAAAATTGGTGCTACGGTCTTAAACGGCTACGGAGCTAGAATTCTAAAAATCAATCAATACCGGATTGATGTCAAACCAGAAAAATACCTGTTATATATTAAGCATCGTGACGTACCAGGGATGGTTGGTAAGGTCGGTTCACTATTGGGTGATCACCAAATCAATATTGGAACAATGCAGGTTGGCCGAACAGAGGTCGGCGGCGAAGCTATCATGGTTTTAACCCTGGATAAGACATTAAATGCTAATGTCATTCACGCCTTAAAATTAATTGATGGACTAGAGGAAGCACAAGTCTTGGAGTTATCAAATGTGGATTCTTTTGAACCGGGACGTATGGAAATAGAAAAAGTAGAAAGTATCTAGGCAGGGGAAGAGGGATTGCGATCAAGCAATCCCTCTTTTTTGCACCTATAATATCCCTTTCAAATCGAGCACCGTATCAAGAATATATTCTGCTTCATGCTTTTCAAAATCACTTCTCGCATCTTTTCCTGACAGACCAGTTAACACCGCGGCAAACGGGCAGCCCAGTTGTCTAGCCGCTAACAAATCCGCCAATGAGTCGCCAACCACTAGAACGGTCTCTGCATTTTCAAGCGGCAAACGCGTATTTAAACATTCCTGAACTGATGCTTTTTTTCCGAGAAGTCCCATGATATATGTAAATGGATGCGGCTTCGATAGCGACTTCCTTTCGGGCAGCTCTTTTTCCGCCTTTAGCACTTCATCAGCCGTGACGATCCGATTCACATCAAAATGCTTTAACCAATCTAAATGCTGGAACGGCTGAATTGTTTCTAATTCTGGCCTGCCTGTCCCGATTCCAATCGTGAAACCTGATGAATTTAAGAATTGAAATAACTCATCAATTTCCTGCCTCGGGGCTAATGTGGTTTCATTTGCCAGAAAGCCCTTTTTCCCCTTTTGAACCGAGGGTCTTCCCGTAGAGGCAAGAACATGTTCATCCCCCACATACCATTCTTGGGATACATGCTCACAAACGGACCAAAGTTCTCCCTTTTTAAAAATAGAAGTTTCGAACCCAAGCTTCTCCTTCGCCAACTCATTCAAATAACTAAACAATTCCTGCTTCGTTGCTTCTGAGCGTGAAAACTCTTCCACAAACAAACTGAAATTCAACTTTACACGATAATTACTCAACACCCGGCCAATCTCCAATAATGCTTCTCTAGTTATTGGTGCCTGACACCATTTAGTAATTTTCTCAAATTCAGTATCCTTAATTTGTGACAACAGGTGGATAAGTTGGTGGCAGAATGATAGATAGATCATGTCCCAGTTGGCGTTTAAGCCGCGTGATTTCATAAACTTGAGAACTTTATCGTTTTCAAATACTAACTCTCTTATTTCCTTGATTTGATCTTCACTATAATCCGTTATAAATTGCTCTGGTTCAAGTCCCAAGTAATTACAGCTAATCAACATCTCCCAAACGGTTAAGGCGGAAGCATCAAAATAATGCTCCTCGCTTAAAAGTACCCCATCTACGTCAAACAAAATTGTTTTAATCACTTATCCCACCCTCATTTCCCAGTTTGCTTTTATACGCTATCGTAACACAGTAGGACAATCAATTTGAAGTAAATTGTTTAAATTAAAATAAAAAGAACAAGCCGTATATGAGGTTCTCAAACTCTACGGCTTGTTCCTATTTAAATAGATTTACCCTTTAATTAAACTTTCTTCAAACGGCCAAGCCGAGCGCATACTCCCCTTGCATGATTGTAGCTTTTAGTCGTGGTTTCTCGCGAAGAAAAAATGACTGCTATAAATCCAAACCTATCGATATATATTTTACTTCTAAAAACTCTTCGATGCCGTAATGTCCACCTTCTCGTCCAAGACCGCTCTCTTTAAATCCCCCAAATGGGGCTTGAACGACTGAAGGAAGGGCATCATTCAGGCCAATGATTCCGTATTCCAGTTGTTCTGTAATTCTAAAGGAACGGCTTAAATTTTCTGTATACACATAGGCAGCTAATCCGTAACAAGAATTGTTTGCACGTTCAATAACTTCCTCTTCCGTTTTAAAGGTGGAAATCGGAGCGAGTGGGCCAAAGATCTCATCCTTCATGCATTCCATTTCGTCATTCATATTGGTCAAGATTGTTGGAGCATAGAAATAGCCGTTGTCTTCCGCAGGCTTGAGCCCGCTAAAAGTGACTCTTCCACCCTTTTCAACTGCATCCTTGACCAGTCCTTCTACCTTTTTATAAGCGGCTTGATCGATTAGTGGGCCGATATCTGTTCCCTCTTCCAGTCCGTTGCCGACTTTAAGCTTTTCTAATTCTGTTTGAAAAAGGTTAATAAATTTGTCTGCTATTCCTTCTTGAACAAATACTCGGTTTGTACAAATACAAGTTTGACCTGCATTACGAAATTTTGATTGCACAAGTCCTTCAGCGGCTTTCGCTAAATTTGCATCATCCATCACAATAAATGGAGCATTTCCGCCTAGTTCGAGCGATACCTTTTTGACAGTTTCTGCGGCACCGCGCATCAACGTTTTTCCAACTTCTGTTGAGCCTGTAAAGGTAATTTTTGTCACCCGTGGGTCCTTCAGCCACGCTTCGCCTATTTCTGACGACCTTCCTGTAATCACGTTTAACACACCTGCAGGAATTCCAGCTTCATGAGCTAGCTCCGCCATTTTTAATGCTGTGAGCGGTGTTTGATTTGCCGGTTTTACAACGGCTGTACAGCCTGCTGCAAGTGCCGGCGCTACTTTTCTCGTAATCATTGCCGCCGGGAAGTTCCACGGGGTAATCGCCGCTATCACACCTACCGGTTCTTTTCTAACTAGTATTCTTTTATTTGGATGTGATGCAGGTATCGTTTCACCATATACCCGTTTCCCCTCTTCGGCATACCAAGAGATGAAGCCATTGGCATACTGAACCTCTCCAAGTGCTTCTTTTAGCGGTTTCCCCTGTTCCATTGTCATAATCCGTGCAATATCATGCTTGTTTTCTTCAATTAAATTGAACCATTTCATCAGCAGCTTGTAACGCTCTTCCGAAGTTTTCTTCGACCAGATTTTGAAGGCTTTATGGGCTGCATTGACAGCCTTTTCTGCTTCATATGCGCCGCCTGTTGGCACGGCACCAATTACTTCCTTTGTTGCAGGATTGATTATTTCTGTTATAACCTCATAATCACTTCCAACCCATTCTCCGTTAAGATACATGGGATAGATTTGATAATTTTTCTTTACAGTATCCATATTTTATTCCCCTCCAACGTATATGGCAGGATCATTTTTATAAACTGCTTCCATTGCTTCTTCGAGAATTTGTAATCCTTCTTCCAGTTGATCATCAGGAATCGTTATGGGCATGAGCAGGCGAATAACATTGCTATATATCCCCGCGCTAAGTAACATCAAGCCACGTTCCCCTGCAGCTTTTACAATTTTTCCAGCCGCTTCTTTATCGGGTGTTTTCGATTGTCTATCCTTGACGATTTCCATCGCACACATGGCACCTAGGCCCCGCACATCACCAATTCCTTCGAAACGTTCCGCAAGGAGGTGCATCTTTTCGAGAACGCGGTCTCCTATATTTCTGGCGCGGTCATTCAGTTGTTCATTTTCAATAATATCTAATACTGTCAGCGCTGCCCGGCATCCGAGCGGACACCCAGCATAGGTTCCGCCGATTTCGCCAACTTCAGCGGTATTCATAATTTCCGCCCTGCCAATCACGCCGCTGATCGGAACACCAGCCCCCATTGATTTCGATATCGTAATTAAATCAGGGACGACTCCAAAATGATCGATGGCAAAGTATTTTCCAGTCCGCGCGAACCCGGTTTGGATTTCATCGGCAATAAACAAGATTCCATACTGTGTGCAGATTTCCCTTACACGCTTAACAAAGGCAGTATCAGGCACGATAAAGCCGCCTTCTCCTTGCACAGGTTCCATCACGACAGCAGCAATCGTTTCAGGGGCGACTTCTGCCAGAAGAAACTGTTCAAATTGCTCGATAACCATGGCGCTATATTGCTGCTCATTCATTCCTTCCGGGCGGCGGTACCCATAGGGATATGGCGCCTTGTACACCTCTGGTGCGAATGGTCCAAACCCATATTTATACGGCTTTACTTTACTTGTCATTGTCATTGTCATTAACGTCCGGCCATGGAACCCTCTTGTAAACGAAACTATTCCTTGGCGCTTTGTATATTTCCTAGCAATTTTTACAGCGTTCTCAACCGCTTCGGCACCACTGTTAAAAAAAGCAGCCTGCTTGTCAAAATCACCCGGGGCAAGCTGGCAAAGCCGCTCGGCTAAAGTTATATACGATTCATACATCATCACATTAAAGCCCGTATGGATAAATTGACTAGCTTGTTCTTGAAGAGCTCTAACCACTCTTGGATGTGAATGGCCAACATTTATCGTTCCAATAGCACCAGCAAAATCAATATAACAATTACCGTCCACATCTTCGACCAGGGCTCCTTGCGCCTTTTTAACAAAGGAATGGCAGTTATTGCTGATTCCTTTGGGGACATATTTATTTCTTCGCTCCAAAATTTCCTTAGACTTCGGCCCAGGTATCTCTGTTTGGAGCTTAACATATTTCTTTTCCACCTCTGTGCTCCCCCTTTTAAAAAAATCGTTAGGCATCTAAATGTTCTAATACATCTTTAAAGGTGCTAACCACTTTATTTACCTCTTCATAACTAATGGTCAAAGCCGGCTCGATACGAATGGTTTTTGAATTAATCAAAGTCCCTGCTACTAGGACCCCTCTGTCAAACATTCCTTTTGAAACTTCGTAGCCGATTTCATCTTGATGGAATTCAATGCCAATCATTAAGCCCTGACCTCGGATTTCCTGAACCTTATCTTTATGGCCCTCTGCTGCCTTTTTCAGTTCTGCAAGGAAATAGGCCCCCACTTCCGCTGCTCTTTCTGGTAACTTTTCTTCAATTAACACCCCAATCGTCGCAATCGCAGCCGCACATGCTAACGGATTGCCCCCGAAGGTTGTTGTATGCATAAATGGATTAACAAACCAGCTCTTGAAAACATTTTCGGTGGCTACAACGGCACCTGCTGGCATCACTCCGCCGCCAAAGGCTTTTGCTAGACAGATAATATCTGGTACAACCTCATACAGTTCAGCAGCAAACATTTTTCCAGTTCGGCCCATTCCTGTTTGCACTTCATCAAATATGAGCAAGGTGCCATATTGATCACAAAGCTCACGAACTTGTTTTAAATAGTTTTCCGGTGGAAGGATGATTCCTCCTTCACCTTGAATCGGCTCTAAAATAACTGCAGCTACATCTTCTCCAACGGAAGCACAGACTTCAAATGTTTTTCTCATCATGTCTATATCGCCAAAAGGCACATGACGGAAGCCTGGTATTAACGGTAAGAATGGTTTACGGAACATCCCTTTCGCCGTTCCTGACAACGAGCCTAAACTTTTCCCGTGGAATGCACGAGTAGTAGAAATAAATGTTGTCCGCTCGCTGTACATTTTCGCGAGCTTTAAGGCTGCTTCCACACTTTCTGTCCCGCTGTTGGTAAAAAAGGCATACTTTAAATTGCCTGGAGTGATATCGGCTAAGATTTTTGCTAACATCGCACGAAGCGGATCCAGCAAATCCTGACTATGAAGCGCCTGACGTTTTAATTGGTCAGTTACCGCCTTAACCACCTTAGGATTGCGATGACCAACATTATAGATGCCAAAGCCGCCAAGACAATCAATGTATTCCTTACCATTAACATCCTTAAAGCATGATCCATTATCAGACCATTCCACTGCAGCAAATTGGCCGCCTTCAGTAACTGTTTTGCGGTATTCTAGGAAGCCTGGGTTGACG
Source organism: Bacillus sp. ISL-75 (assembly GCF_018613095.1). NCBI lineage: Bacteria > Bacillati > Bacillota > Bacilli > Caryophanales > Bacillaceae > Bacillus > Bacillus sp. ISL-75. Next base: position 52,064 of record NZ_JAGGQX010000022.1, on the reverse strand, counting down.
TTCTCACGGAAGCCGTCAACGGTTTCTTTTGTAATCCAAGCTGCTTCCGCTTCGTTAATTTCCTCTTTTTCTATTAAACTTAGAACCTTATTAATATATTCACTTACATTTTTATTTTGCTCACTTTTTAATTCTCGTTCTAAATCGATACTCATAATTTATATTCCTCCTACTAGTGAATTATTTAGAAAACCAGCCAACCGGCTCAACCTGTAAATTGATATTAATCTGTTTTAATTCTTGAAATTCTTCAAGCCCAAACGTTCCAAGGCTGCGCCCAATCCCACTTTGCTTATAGCCTCCCCATGGTGCTTCGTTATAAGTAGGATGGTAGGAATTTACCCAAGTAATTCCTGCACGCAGCTTTTTAATGACCCGCAAGCCCTTTGCACCATTATTGGTAAACACACCACCGGCTAACCCATATACCGTACCATTTGCAAGTTTTATAGCTTCCGCTTCGTCCTTGAACTTCTGAATTACAACAACAGGACCGAAGATTTCCTCTTGGACAATTCTCATTTCTTGGTTCACATCGACAAAAACGGTGGGTTCAACAAAATAACCTTTTTCTAACCCGTTGCTAACCATCCGCTTTCCTCCGCAAGCAACTGTCGCACCTTCCTGTTTTCCTATTTCAATATATGAAAGAACTTTTTCTAAGTGTTCCTGACTGACAAGCGGACCCATCTCTGTTCCAGATGTATTTCCTGGTCCTACTTGAATTTGCTTAGCTCGTTCGACAAAACGTTGGACGAATTGATCATAGATACTTTCTTCGACAAGGATCCTTGAACCAGCTGAACAGACTTGACCAGATCCTGCAAAGATACCAAATAAGGCATAATCGACTGCCGTTTCAAAATCAGCATCAGCAAAAATGATATTGGGCGATTTACCGCCTAATTCTAATGAAACTTTTTTCATCGTATCAGCTGCAGTTTTCATAATGTGCTTGCCCGTTTTCGTACCGCCGGTAAACGAAATCATATCGACCTCAGGATGGGAAGCAATTTCATTTCCAACAACCGCTCCAGCGCCCATTACCATATTAGCCACCCCTTTTGGCAAACCGACTTCTTCAAAAATTTCAAATAGCTTTTTAGGGGTAACTGGTGTCACTTCGGACGGCTTAAAGACAATTGTATTTCCCGCGGCTAAGGCAGGGGCAATTTTCCAAACACTCATTAACAGCGGATAGTTCCACGGAACAATTAAGCCACAAACCCCCACCGGCTCGCGGACAACCATAGCCTGCATGGGATCGGCGACATGATAGGTCTGCCCATCAGGCTTTGTAATTAGGCCGGCATAATAGCGGAAGCATGCAGCTGCGTCGCCGACATCAAAGCCTGCTTCTCTTAATGGTTTCCCGTTATCCATTGTTTCCAACTGGGTTAATTCATCGGCATATTCATCAATTTTGTCAGCAATTTTTAATAAATAGGAGGCTCTTTCTTGAGCAGAAATCCCGGACCAAACACCTTCTTCGAACGCTCTTCGTGCTGCATAAATTGCAGTACGAGCATCAGTGATCGTTCCTTCAGGTGCATATGAAATAACCTCACCAGTTGCAGGATTAATTACTGGACGTGTTTCTTGATTTTCGGCATCTTTCCACTCACCATCAATAAACATCTTCAGGTTTACAACTTGGTTTTTTACTTCGACCATTTAAATTCCTCCTTTATTCACCCTCACTAACTTTATTGCAAGAAGCGTGCCAACGCCTATTGACTATCAAAATAGGTTTCTTTCAAAATATCCAAATACATACTATGCAACTTTGCATAACTCTAGTTTATTTTGCATAATCGAAAAGCGGAAGCGCCTTGTTCAGGGGCTTATGCTCCGAGCCCAAAGGCGCTGGAGCTGGACATAAAAAAACTGCTTCAGATCATCAAGATCTAAAACAGCTTTTCATTAAAAGGTAGATAAGTTTTCGATTTTAATATTTTTTTCGGTTAATATTTTTTGATACTTTCTGCTTACAGATGACTGGCTGATGCCTAAGGCTTTGGCGGCTTTTGTGGTCGTTTTATATTGATTCATTGCCATCACAATTAACTGCTCCTCAACATGATCAATAGCCTCTTGCAATGGAATGACCCTTGTAATTACTGGCTTCATCTTTTTATGTTCCAAGCCGATTGATAAAAATTGACTGACGAATTCAGCATCAATCGCAGGGTGTTCGGCAGTGACTACTAATCTTTCAATAATGTTTTGAAGTTCCCTGACGTTACCCGGCCATGGATAAAACTCTAATACATTAATAGCATCAGGGGTAAGATGATAATTCCGCTCATATTTCTCATTCAATTGCTGAAGGAAATGAAAGGCAAGCAGCGAAATATCCTCTGTCCGTTCTCTTAATGGCGGAATGTGGATCGGAATGACATTCAAGCGATAGAACAAATCCTCGCGGAAGGTACCCTCCTCAACCATTTTCTCTAATTTTTTATTGGTGGCAGCGATAATCTGCACATCCACCTTTATTGGTGTTGTAGTTCCAATCGGAATTACTTCCTGCTCCTGCAGTACACGTAACAATTTTACCTGTAGATGGATTGCCATCTCACCGATTTCGTCCAGAAACAAAATACCGCCATCAGCCTGTTTAAAGTATCCTTCTTTTCCATTCTTATCCGCTCCGGTAAATGACCCTTTCGCATAACCGAATAGTTCACTTTCAAGTAAATTTTCTGGGATCGCCCCGCAGTTTAATTTAAGAAATGGCTTTGTCGAGCGTCTGCCTAATTGATGGATCGCCTGAGCAATTACTTCTTTTCCAACTCCAGATTCCCCGTTAAGAAGGACTGTCGAAGAAAAGTCAGCAATTTTCTTGGCTTGATTGATAATCTTCTCCATTTTCGGACTACAGTAAATAAGCTTTTTCAAAAAGCGGTCCTTACTTTTAAAATCGTCCAATTCCTTCTTATATTGTTCTGATATCTTTTTAATTTCTTGCAGTTCATTTTTTAATCGTGTAGTTTCGGTAATATCGCGTGATGCAATGATAATCCGGTCGAGTTCATTTTTTTCATTAAAGACCGGATTTCCGACGGCAAGAATTTTTCTTCCAGCTTTTGTTTCTTGAACAACAGAGACCTTTTTTCCTTTTTCTAAAACAAGTCTCGTGACCGAAGGTGTAAACAGCCCTTGGTCCTCAAGTTCGAGAATATTCTTACCAATCAGTTCTTTTAAATCTACTTTCCAGAAATCTTGAATGATGTTTTCACTGAACCTAATTAGTTCCCCTTTGTCATTCACCACGAGGATTTCATCATATATACTAGACAAAATCGCATGAAGGTCCTTATTTAAATCCTTAATATATTCAATTTCCATGGCCATTTCTTCGACCATAGGCAAATCCTGGGCAACAATGATGATGCCATCGACTTCATTCTCATAGTTTAAGATGGGGCTATAATCGACAAGAATCCCGATTTCATTTTTGATGACCAGATGATTAAGAAGCGTCTTACCGGTTGTAAATACCTGTTCAAGATGGGTGCGGCTAAAAATGTCTCCTGCAGGAAGATTCATAACCTTATCTGCTGTTGAACGAATCATTTTTAATCCGGCTTCATTATAATTAATAATCCGTTTTTCCTTATCCAATACAAAAATCCCCATCGGAATCGAAGTTAGAATAATTTTAAGTAAGTCGACACTTTTATTTTCCTGCTTAAAAAGCTCTGCTAGAACGTCCTCTCTGCGAATATAGCCTGCTGGAATACCATCCTCACCTCTAATGATCGCAAAGGGTTCGCCAATTATTTGGAACAAAGCAGGCAAGGAAATTTGTTCGCTAAGATGGCAGATGCTTTCTAGCGATTTCGCTTGATTAAGTAGAGATGCAATCGAAGCATGCTCTTTTTTATGGTTTTCAAGCAGTACATAAGCAAATAAGTGATTTTGTTTTTTTAAAAACAAAAAGGGTTCCTTAAGGTTATTTAAGGTAGATCGAAAAACTTCTTCACTTTCATCCACGTCTATTGAAATAATTGGTTTCACTTTTTCTATGGCAACGGAAAACATCGTTTACTTCCCCCTTAACACCTTATCAATCTAATACTATCACTTTATTTGCAATATTTTAAATTAAATATGGCAAAAAAAAAGAAGATGTGCGTACCATCTTCTTTTCCTAGCAATTAATCATTACCATTAACAAATAAATCTTCTTTAATATAAGCGAGAACCATCCCTGGAATAACTTTATCACCTTCCTGCACTTCAAGCGATTCAACTTCGCCGCTCAAACTAGTCTGAACCGTTTCTAATTTGCCTGATTCTGTTTTGATCATAAATAAGGTTTCCCACTCATAAATTCTTGACTCGCCCTTAATCGAAATCCTTGCCACCTTTCCATAACAAGGGCTAAGAACTACACCATAATACATAAACATCCCTCTCCCTTATGGTTTAATACTGCTCTTGAAATGGCCGTGTCTGTAATACTAAACTGAAGAATTCTTGAAATTCAGGGATATCCTCTGCTTGGATTCCCAGTCTTTCTGCCCAATGATCGTCTGAATAAGTGTCCTCTTGGCAAAGTAACACCATTTTCCCAGACTGAATCGAAGTGACCATCGCTTTCCCAAAAAACTGCTCTGAATAACCAATCGTCAAATCATAACGGTGGTTATTTGAAATTAAACAAAAGTAGTGTAACAGCTGCTGTTCTTTTTGTTCGACTAATATCTCCAAATTCATAAAAACGTCCTCCTCTATTTGGTAGTGTTATTTAAAGTATAAGCAAGTTTCGTGCCAACTAATAAATAGCGGTTACTATACGGTGATCTAGTAAAAAGGAGCTAAACGCTATGAAAAAATGATTGAATTATTCATTTCTGCATACCTTTCAAACCACTATCCTAATAAAATAAAAAACCAGGCGATTAGCCTGGCTCAGGTAACTTTCTTTGTTAAAGGGAAGAGGTCTTTTCAGCGTCATCAATATTTAAATCAGCAATTTTGATTTTAAAGAATTTTGTTTGGAAAAGCATATAAATCACACCAATTCCGATCCAAACAATCCCGCCAATGAGTGCATCAAATTGTAAGTTTGCCCACAAAATTCCCGTTAATCCAGCTCCAATGATCGGCATAATTAAATAAGAGAAAATATCTTTAGCTGTTTTATATCTCTTCTGGCGAAAAACGAAATGAGCAATGACTGATAAGTTGACGAATGTAAAGGCAATTAACGCTCCAAAGTTAATAAAGGAGGAAATCAACTCAAGACTTGGGGCAATCGCTAGCAGTGAAACAACACCGACTAAGATGACATTAAAAACCGGTGTCCGGAATTTTGGATGGACATAACCGAATGCCTTTTTAGGCAGAACCCCATTTCGTCCCATTACGTACAAAAGTCTTGATACACTTGCATGTGAGGCTAGTCCTGAAGCTACTGTTGCTGCAAAAGCACCTGAGAGGAATATAAGTTTAAAAAGTGTTCCACCCACAAACAATCCGATTTCAGGTAATGTATCATCAGTTACTTTGAAACCTGAAACATCTGGAAATAAGGCTTGGGCGAAATAGCTACAGACGAAAAAGATGGCGCCGCCAATAAAAACCGTCAACATAATCGCTCTCGGCATCGTTTTTTGGTCAATTGCTTCCTCTGCATACATGGTTACTGCATCAAATCCGATAAAGGAGAAACAAACCACTGTTGCCCCTGTCAAAATTGCTCCGAGGTGGATATCTGAATGGAAAAGCGGTGTTGTTGTTAAAATCGTTCCTTGCCCCATTCCTTTGGAAAGCTGGACAATAGCAAGGACAATAAATGCTGCAATTAAGACAACTTCAAAAATAACGAGCAGTGAATTTAAACTGGATGTTTTCCCCATACTCCATGCATTAATGGCAGTGACGATCGAGACATAAGCGACAACCCAAATCCAGGCTGGAACACTAGGAAATACTGAAACCATATAGATACGTATAATCAATGCATTTACCATCGGAAGCAATATATAATCAAGTAACGCTGCCCAGCCGACTATGAATCCTAAATGCGGGCTCATGGTCTCCCGTGTATACGTATAGGCCGATCCGGCACTTGGAAATACCCTTACCATTTTTCCATAACTAATAGCGGTAAATACCATAACAACTAATGCTGCAAGGTATGCTAGTGGGACCACACCATTTGTTTCTTCAGAGACAATCCCAAAGGTATCAAATACTATGGTTGGTGTCATATAACCCAATCCAAGCATAACGATCGCCCATAGCCCAAGTGAGCGTTTAAGAGTTGTATTCTCCAATTTAACCATCTCTCCTTTTATATCCGGATATTTGTTTATTAATAAGAAATTGTAAGCATTTACATTTTGTTTCAAGCAAAGATGGTGTAATTAATTAAAACAAATTAACTCAGAAAGGTTCCTCCTTTCATTTTACTCAAAAAGTCTAACTATTTAAAATTATTGCAATTTTTGTGCCAACTATGATTAATCGAGTTTGTCTGCCGAAACTCCGAGTTTGCACTTTTTAATTTCGTTTTTATAAAATACACAACTTGGATATTATGAAATTTTGCATAACCTACTCTAATTTGCATAACAAAAAAGCAGCGAATCCATTTTTAGGAATTCACTGCTTCGCTGACTATATTATTAAATTCATGACATACTAGAATTACACAAGATAATTATTTCGCGAAACGGTGGTTACCGATCGTTACCGTTACTGGACGTGAATAGATCCACTTACTTACCGCTGTTTTTGGATTGTAGAAAAATAAAGAACCATTTCCTTTGCCCATTAATGCTATTGCTTCATTAACGGCTTTTTTAGAAGCAGCATCAGCAGGCTGATTAATCTGACCATTTGCTACAGGAGTAAATGCATAATGTCCATTTGAAATTTGATTGATGACTCCACGGACTGTGTTAGGGAAGTCGGGGCTCTTTACTCGGTTTAAGATGACGACCGCAACTGCAACTTTTCCACTGTAGGGTTCCCCTACCGCTTCTGCATGAACAAGACGTGCCATAAGGTCTTTATCTGCTACTGAAATTAGAGAGTTTGGTAGTGTCATATTTTGACCTGCAATAAGTGGCTTACTATTATTTGCACTCATTAAGCTATTAATAGGAATACCAAATCCTTTTGCTAATTTCCAGTATGTCTCACCATATTTCACTGTGTGAGTTGTGGCCGCTTCTGTTGTTCCATTTAATGTAAAAGCTGACATGGACAAGATTAGGCCAGTCGCAATCATTAGTTTTTTAAATTTATTCATTTTATTACCTCCAATATTTGACTCGCGTCTCTACTATTAAGGCTAACAGTTGTAACATTCCAATTCATTACCCAAAATGTGGTAACATACGAACGGCTTAAGTAGCGCCCTGCATGAAAGCTTTCATCTATCAATTGGAAGTAATAACCATTACTCATTTATTTCCTAAAAATAACTCTCTTGGACAGTTTAGGAACGATTATTACATCCTGTATCAGGAATGTAACACTAAAAAGGCCTAGAAAGACCGTCGATATCACAAAAACTTCACCAAATTAACAAAAAATCCCTTTAATTTGGACAGGATTTAACGTCAAAGTTTGGTAATAATAAAGAGAGGATAAAAAGGAGGCTATTTTATATGGAAAATCAGTTAGTCAGCATACTTAACAAACAAATTGCAAACTGGTCTGTCTTGTATACGAAGTTACATAACTATCATTGGTATGTAAAAGGTGGACAATTTTTCACTTTACATGTCAAATTTGAAGAGTTTTATAATGAAGCTGGACTGCATGTTGACGAATTAGCCGAGCGCTTGCTAGCAATCGGTGGAAAACCGGCAGCTACGATGAAAGAGTACTTGGAAATTTCATCTATTAAGGAAGCAACAGGTAATGAAACTGCTGATGAAATGGTTGAATCAGTCATCAATGACTTCTCTATTATCATTGGCGAACTTAAAGAAGGCATGAGCTTTGCGGATGAGAAGAACGATGAAACAACAGGAGACATGCTGCTTGCGATTCATTCGGGGCTTGAGAAGCATGTATGGATGCTAACTGCATTCTTAGGCAGATCCATTTAATTTTCATATGAGAAGCAAACAGTCCAACAATTTGTTGGACTGTTTTGTTATTTATAATAATTATTAAAAAGTATTGACTTTCATTTAGGATTTCTACTATTATTAAATTAAAGATACTTACAAATTGGAGGTTTCCTAAATGTCAACACCCGAAATTATCGTTTATAGCAGCACCGGCTGCCCCTATTGTGAAAAAGTAAAGACATTCCTAAAAGATCAAGGCTTTGCATATGAAGAGCGAAATGCTTCCATACATAAGGAATATTTTGATCAACTAAAGGAACGTAAAATTTATGGAACTCCTGCAACACTTATTAATGGAAAGCTGGTCCTTGGCTTTCAAGAGAAAAAATTCAATAAGCTGCTTGGATTATCAGAAGACTTAGCTCTATCGGTGAGCAATTCAAAACCAGAAACCAGCGAAGAAAGTGCAGATACTATTTTCCAACCAGTTAATGAAAAAATTCTTGAAGACGTATATGATTTTGTCACCATCGGCGGAGGACCTGCAGGTGCTTCTGCTGCTGTTTATGCTGCACGTGGGAAATTAAAAACACTTGTCATTGATAAAGCTCCAAAAGCAGGCACCCTAGCAATTACTCATAAAATTGCGAACTACCCAGGTGTGCGCGAAGAAGTTACAGGGCTTGAACTGTTAACAAGAATGCAAGCACAAGCAAAGGATTTTGGCGCAGACTTCATTCGTTCCACCGTTTTATCGGTTGATTTTTCAGATGAAATCAAAAAAATTGAATTAGCCGAAGGTACCATCAAGGCAAAAAGTGTCTTTATTGGCGTTGGCGCAAAAGCTCCTTCTGGCAAGATTAAAGGCGAAGAGGAATTTACTGGACGGGGTGTAAGCTATTGTTCAACCTGCGATGCCGCCTTTTATCAAGACCGAGTTGTCGCGGTTGTTGGAGATAATGATGAAGCGATCCACGAGGCCGAAACATTAGCCAAGTATTGTAAAACAGTGAAATTGTTAATTCCAACTGAACTAAAAGGGGACGTGGATCTTTCTCAATTAGAAAATAACTCAAAAGTTGAAATTTATAAACGTCACCGTGTAAGAAAAATTATTGGGACTGATAGTGTAGAGAAAATTGTCGTCCTTACTGATAAAAAGGAAGAACAGGTATGGGATGTCGATGGAATATTCTTATACCTCGGCGGGATGATGCCAGGAACGGACTTCTTAAAAGGTGCAGTTCTGCGCGATAAAGAAGGCTATGTGATCGTAGATGAGTACCTTCGCACCAATATTGACGGCGTCTTTGCGGGCGGTGACGCAAGAAGAACACCAATTAAACAAGCAGTTATTTCAGCAGCTGATGGGGCGATTGCGGCTTTAAGTGCTGAGCAACACGTCAATAAACGCACGAAACTTCGTCCCCAATATAGTTAATCTTTCAAAAAAAAGACGGCAGCTGCCGTCTTTTTTTACCCGATATAATTAGACTAGAATTGTTTCTTTAACAACTCCATTGATAACATAAGAAGGTGCTTCGCCGTTTAATACCTTAACAATGTTTCCCGCTGCCATATTCGCCATGGCATCTCGTGCTTCAAAGGTAGCATTACCGATGTGAGGAGTTAATACAACGTTTTTCAGATTTTTCAATCCCTCACTAATTTCAGGTTCAAATTCAAATACGTCAATCCCTGCTCCTTCAATCTGTTTCTCTTCTAACGCTTTTATAAGTGCGGCTTCATCAACGATTGGGCCTCGTGCACAGTTAATTAAATAAGCTGTTGATTTCATCATTTCAAATTGACTTGTGCTAAACATGTGTTTCATGGTTGGATTATAGGAACAATTTATGGTAATGAAATCAGATTCAGCAACTAATTCATCAAAAGATACATATGTCGCGTTTAGTGCATTCTCAACTTGAGGACTTTTTCGACTTGGACTCGTATATAGAACCTTCATGTCAAAAGCAGCGGCTCTTTTCGCAACAGCTTGGCCAATTTGACCAAATCCGACAATCCCGATTGTTTTTCCAGATACTTCACGACCGCGAAAATAAAGAGGTGCCCATCCATTGAAGCCAACAGTACGGCATACTTCATCTCCTTCAACCACTCTTCTTGCTGATGCTAATAAAAGGGAAAACGTTAGGTCAGCGGTAGCCGCTGTCGATGCTATTGGTGTATTGGTGGTTGGTATTCCTTTGGATGCGGCATAATCAAAATCAATATTATTAAATCCCGCTCCATAGTTCGCAATGATTTTTAAATGGGGGGCTTGGTCAATTACATCCTTCGTAACAGAGGTAGATAATAAACTTAGAAGGGCATCCTTATCTTTGATGCGCTCTTTTAATTCCTCTTCAGTAATCAATTTCTCTCCTGTAAATACTTCAACCAAGTGATCCTTCGATAATAGTTCTAATCCCTTGTGGGGAATCTCACCTGCTACTAAAATTTTTGCCATTGCCTATCACCACTCCTGAGTAAAATGACTGCCTTTTCCAATAATCCAAATAACTGTATATTATTATACTACAATAAAAAGTCCTATAAAATTATTTATTTATTAAAATTCTGCTAACAAGCTATGCGATATTAAATTAACCCATCATTTTTTCTAATAGTCAACGTTTGTCCATTTCACTTCAACCCCTTCAAGCATACATTGTAATAATTAGGAAGAGGAGGTGATTTTTATGGGACATGGTGGAAGTAGCAGCAGCTTTGCGTTAATTGTTGTGTTGTTTATTTTATTGATCATTGTTGGAGCATCTTTTATGTACTAATTGCAGCTAAGCTATCCACAGAAAAGAGCGGCAAACCTATTGGTTTCACCGCTCTTTTTTATTGTTCTTTTTTGTCGCGAGAAATAATGATTAAGCAGACAGTAATAATCGTAAAGGCAATGAAAGCTAATAACGGAATGGTAACAAAGCCAAGCCAGTTAATATAATCCTTCGAGCAAGGCACTCCCGTAGTACACATTTCAAACTGCTGTAAATACGGTATTTTTTGTAATAAGGTATGGTATCCAGCGATTAGCAGACCGATGATGGATAACGGTAGCGCATATTTATAGATGCCTTTATCATTCCGGTAAACCGCCACTCCAAGGATGATGGCTAGTGGGTACATGAATATCCTTTGGTACCAACAAAGTGTACAAGGAATGTAGTGCATAACCTCACTAAAATACAGACTGCCTAGTGTGGCAATGATGGCAGCAATCCAAGAGAGAACTAAGGATTTATTCATACTTATTCACCTTTTGAGGCTTTCTCAACCATGTCTTTTAAGTCATCAATAGTTTGTCCATCAAACTTTTCTCCGTTAACGAATATCGTCGGGGTTCCTGTAACACCAAGTTTTTCAGCATAATCCATATCCTTGTTCCAAGCATTATCGGATTTCTTAGCTTGGAAGTTTTTCACAACCTTATCGACGTCACTACCGCTAGCAACTTCCTTCAATGTATCTACTAGGAAGTCCTCAGTAAACAAATCGATTTTTTCATACTTAGTGTCTTCAGGCTGTTTTTCGAATAAAAGATCATGGAATTTCCAAAACGTTTCATTTCCAAGCTCTTGGAGTACTGATTCCGCAAATTTCGCAGATCGAGTCGAGTCCACGTTAATAAACGAATCATTCATAAAGTAAAATTTTGCTTTGCCAGTATCCACAAGTTCCTGCTGGATAATTGGTACGACATCCTTGGCGAAGTTTTTGCAATTTGGGCATTTATAATCACCGAATTCAATGATCGAGACGGGTGCAGATTTCTCTCCAAGGAATGGCTGATTGCTATAATCTATTTTTGTAGTAGTGGTTTTATCCTGTTGTTTGGAGTGATTGCCTAAAAAAATGAATCCTAAAATAAAAACTGCAACCAATCCAATCATCCAAAAAGTAAAGGTAGATGATGATTTTGCTTCTTTTTTCTTATTTTTATTATTATTTGCCATAATAGTCTCCTTTAAGTGAATTAATGCTAATTAATAAATTTAGTTAATGATTTTGTTGTTAATTGATATATTAAATTTTACTAAACTTATTCTGTAATGCAAATAGAAAGTCTTTTGACTTCTTAATGCCGATTAAATTTGAGTAGTTAAGGACATTGTTTCAATTAAAAAAATACTTATATTTAACGATTTAGAAAAACAAAAACATTCGTCAATAGAATGTGACGAATGCTAATTCTTTCAAAAAGTTACTATTAAATTATATATTTTTCTTCTATTAATTAATTTCCATAATTTTATTATTATTGATTGCAAATTGTTCATTTTTATGAAAAACACGATTACATAGAGAAAAATTAATGTATGCACCAACACTAAAAATGATTAAAGACGTTGCTGGCACATATATTATGATAACAGTAAGTAAAGCTAGAAAACCAAGAATGAGTATTGTAGACGGGAAATTTACTATAGCCAAAAGAAATGAATTTTTAATAGCACCTTTCCAAGTGGCGTTATAATGAGTCATTAATGGAAACAAAAAAGTAGAAATAATTAAAAACACAACACTTATTATTATAAGTGGTATTATCATCAGAAACTTTAACCCAGATTGATCTTGATTTAGGTAGAAATAGTTAAAATAAAGTAATACCGCTAGCAACATCCAAATGATTCCTATTAAAAAACTCTGTTTAAAATTCTCTTTAAAATATCGAAAGTAGTTTCTAACCACACTCGTATCTTGATTTAATTTCCATTGTCTTACAACGCTATACATCGCAGAAGTAGCTGGTGCAATCGTTACGATTGGAAGGCAAGAGATAATCCAAAAAAGATTAAGGATAAAAAGATTAGAAAGTCTATCAACTACTGCGTAAAATCTACTATCTAAAATGTTCATTTTTTCACCAAATTTCTGAAAGTTATAATATAAAGTCCCTAAGATTTTGTGAAATTTGTTATAAAATGATTTTCTTCATTTTTTTTCCGCTCTCAATCGCTCCAAATACCATTGACATACTTTTAATATTGTCACGGCAATCCGTTTCAGCCATGCGATTCTCCTCAAGGGATGAAAACATTTCATCAAAACAACCCCAGTGACCTTCTTGGCCTTCCCATTTAAATGGGACTTCGATCGATTTAACCTTACTTATGAAATCTTTTGGTTGGGATTCATCGATTACTTCGCAGATTGGTAGATTTATTCCACCCCAACGAATACTACCTTTACTCCCTGTTACTCTCCAATCTGCTTCCCATGAGGTATTTAACCCTTCTGCGCACCACGATCCCCGATAAGTGAAAACGATACCATTACTCATTTCAAATATACACATAGCAGACGCATTTCCTTTATACCAAGAGCCAGGTGGATTATATTCATGACAATAGACAGATACAGGGTCTGATCCAATAATTAAGCGTGCTTGGTCGAATGTGTGGATGGCCATATCCAATATTAATGGGTTATCCATCACATCACGGAACCCCCAAAAATGAGGGCCCAGGAAAAAGTCTGCATGAACAGAACCTACTGTTCCTATTGCATTGTTTGCTAATAAATTTTGTAATGCCCGAATCTTTTTTAAGTATCTACGATTTTGCATAACGGTATAATTCTTGCCATAGTATTGAGCATACTGTAACACATCTCTTGCATCTTCCATGGATTCTGCCATTGGTTTTTCACCGAAAACATGACAACCAGCTTTGATTGCAGTCGTAACAATCTCTTTATGTGCTGATGGAATTGTCACATCAAACACTAGATTGGCTTTGGTTTCAAAAATAGCTTGTGATAAATCATTATATGCTGGGACTCTTAGGCCCTTTCGTTTTGCCATCGCTTTGGCTGCATCAATATTCACATCGACAAACCCGACAATTTCTGTATTAGCACGCTTACTTGCATAATCTATCCACGTATTCGACATTTCTCCACAACCTGCCACAACAATGCGATGTTTCATCATCATCATTCACCTTCTTATGGATTATTAGAATAAGAGTATTACTTTTTATTCTGGATTAGTTAAGTCGATTCTCCCACAATAATCCTATAGTCAATCGATGGGGTTATTTCGCTAAAAAATTCCCCATCTTCTATTTTATGAACTAGTCTTTCCACGGCCATAAATCCAATCTTTTCAACTGGATATTCAACTGTTGTTAATTTAGGAGTAACGTATTTTAGTACATCAATATTATCAAAACCCATCAGTCCGACCTCCTCTGGGATTTTTATATCCTTATACTTTAAATAGTTCATGACTTCAAGTGCGTACAAATCACAGGAACAGACGATGGCTGTCTTATTATTTTTCTCAAACGTTACTTCTTCCAGCTCACTTAAATAACCATTATGTTTTATAATTAATGGAACTTCATTGATGCCTTTTATTGATAATCCATCTAAAAATCCTTTTAATCTTTCTTCTTGTGTATAAATATTTGTTTTTCCTTGGTACGTCAATGGAGGGCAAATGTAGATGAATTTCTTATATCCTTTATCAACAATGTGACCCACTCCATCTATCATTGCTTCTTTTTCTTTAATTCCAACATAATCCCAGTTTTCTGACAAATAATTAAAGATAGTGATAACTGGTATGGAAAACCCTTGTAAATAGTCCTCAAACTCTTTACCTTGATTGACTGTAAATAGGATAATTCCATCCACTTTATGATTTGCTAAGTACTCAATACATAGCTTTTCGTTTTCTGGATCTTTATCTGATAATGCAATATAAATAAAGTACCCATTCTCTCTTGCCTTATATTCCACTGCATTTAACAATTGTGCAAAAGATCGGTTATATAAATCAAATAAAACAATACCTAAAGTCATCGTTTTACCTTTTACAAGACTCCTGGCTGTAAAATCGGGACGGTAGTTTAACTCGCGAGCTGCTTCTAAAACAAGCTTCTTTGTCTTTTCTTTTATTCCTGGACGATTATTTAATGCTCTATCCACCGTACCCGATGAAACACCACAATATTTCGCTAAATCCTTTATCGTAACCCGCATAGTGAGTGCCTCCACTATTTCACAACATGATATTTCTGAAAGCTTAAGACCTCATTTACTTAAGGAATTTATTACTCTTACCTCATACACACCGCCTGCTGCCTTACCTTCGCCAGACTGAAATTTCACTTCAACCTGTTGTTTCCCTTCAGTTACTGTTAACGGAATCTCATAATAAATATTAAAAAGACCGTCAGAATGATTTCCCTCAAGTTTTTGAGTGGCAACCAGTTGTCCATCAATCACAATTTCAAAGTCGCGTTCATATTTTTTTCCATCTGCAAAAAGTGTCTTATCCCCGCCAAAATAAGTTACTTGTAAGTACATTTTCTTATCAGGCTCCACTAACATTTCAAAACTGAAAAAGCCTTCCCCGCGACTATCACGCCACGATTTTTCCACCACATTAAAATAACCTGTTTGAGAGTTCTTGCTATTAACTCTGTGCTCTATCTCAGGCTGCTGTTCACCTGGTTGTACAACGTCAACGGTGATAACTCTTAACTTTTCAAGCTCCTCTTTCTCTTTATCTACAAACGTTTTGTAGGCCTCTTCATCCATCAGATTCCAATATAATGTATAGCGCTGGTGATGCAAGTTGTAAAATGGAACGAGGGTAATTTTTTGATTGCCAGGCTGCCCAACTTTGTCTGTTTCAAATGTCAATGGAAAGCCTTCAACAGGTTTAATCCATTGATTAAGTTCTACTTTGTCAGCTACAAAGCTAGGAACATCAATAAGTGGATAATTGTTTAATTTTAAATGATCTTCGAGAATATCACTTTCCGGAAAATTCTCCTTACCAAGTGCTCCTGCCAAAACAACAGGTCCATACATAAAGCCAACTTTTCTAGGATTATCTTTAGCTGTATAGGTATGGAGATCCATGGGAAGGGTAAATTCTATTGTATCCCCGCCGCTCCAGTTCCTGCCGATAGTTACATAACCATTTTCTGAAACCGAATTGGTTTTTACACCATTTACAAAAACAGTTAGAGCTCCAAAAACCCAATATGGTACACGGATATGTACGTTTAAGAATTCAGCTGCTGCTTCTTCAAAGTATAATCTGACTTTATTAGACCTTGGAAAATCGGTTTCTTGCCTTAGCTTTATTTTCTTTTCATCCATGATTAATTCAGAAGCAATAAATAAATTAACAAACAAATCTTCCTGTTCTTGATAATAAATGTTTCTTGTATATCGGGCAGGATTCTCCATCCCAGTCCCCGTACAGCACCAGAAAGAATTGTCCGGTGAACAGTAGATTTTAAAGTGCCCTGGCTGCGTCGAAACAAAATATGTTTTCATGCCTGAATCTGGATCCTGTGATGCTAGAATATGATTGTAGAGTACTCTTTCATAGTAATCTATATATTCAGCCTTATGATTCCATTGGAACAAATGCTCAGTCAGCTTCAGCATATTATATGTATTACAAGTCTCCGCGGTTGTGATACCTAATGTTTCTTTATTTACTGGTCCAAAATGTTCTCCTATACTATTTCCGCCAATAATATAGGAACGGTTTTTCGTTACTTCATTCCAGAAGAAAACCGCCATATTCTTGTAATCCTCATTCCCAGTAATCTCATATAGCTTAGCTGCCCCGATGACCTTCGGTATCTGTGTATTCGCATGTTTTCCCTCAAGTTCGTCGATCTCTTTAGAAAGAGGATCGAGTATGGCATGATGGCAAAATCTGATGGCCAGCTTCAAATAATCTTCATTATTTGTAATGGTATATAGATCGGCCATTGCCTCGTTCATTCCGCCATGTTCACAAATCAGCATTCTTTGAAACTGCTCATCATTCAGATTGTCTGTTCCTTTTTTTGCCCAGTCAGAAAGTTTTGTGACAACCTCTAATGCTTTATTGTTTCCAGTAAGGGAATAGACATCAATAAGACCTGCAAAAATTTTATGAATACTGTACCAAGGAACCCATCCGCCTGCGAGACTGAAATTTTCAACCTCGAAATCTCCTGTAAAAACCTTGTCAAAATATGTACGAGGGAAGCCGCTGACATAGCCATCCTCATCGAAGCTTTGGACAAGAGCTAGTTCGTTAACAGCATATTCAATTTTATTCAGTAATTCTTCATCTTTCGTAACCGTATACATAGCAGAAGCAGCTGAAAGCCAATGACCAATCGAATGTCCACTGATGGGAGTTGATTCCCACCCGCCGTACCGAACTTTCTTTGGTGTTTGCGAAACTGCTTCATAACATGGTGCAATAAGTCTATCAATATCTAAATAAATCAAATATTCTTTTCCCTTTTCTTGCGATTCTTTAAAAATACCATCTAATAACGTAACGTTTTCCATTACGTCCCCTCCTTCTGTTTAGATTTCTATAGCTATCGATTTAATTGAATCGATAGCTAAACATACCGGATCAGGAATATACATTTCTTGGATCATCCCTTTACAGACCCGATCATAACGCCCTTTTCAAAGTATTTTTGGATAAATGGATAAACAATTAAAATTGGCAGAGTAGATACAATGATAACCCCGTACTTGATTTGATCTGCGTATTTTTGTGCGTAACCCCCGGATGCCCCTCCAGAACCTGCTCCTTCAGCAAATACTTGATTGGAAAGAAGAATGTCTCTTAAAACGATTTGCAGAGGTTGTAAACTATAGTCGCGAATGTAAATTAAACCTGTGAAGAAGTCGTTCCAGTGCCCTACCAAGTAATAGAGCCCTACAACTGATATAACCGCTTTTGAAAGTGGCAGCACCACTTTCCCAAAAAATTGAAAATGTGTGCAGCCATCCATTTGTGCTGCCTCAAACAATTCTTTAGGTATAGAGCTTTCAAAAAATGTCCGTGTAATAATGAGGTTAAATACATTGACAGAAAAAGGAATGATGAAAACCCACATATTATTTGTGAGATTTAAATCTTTCATTAATAGATAAGTTGGAATTAAACCTCCGTTAAAAAACATGGTAAAGACAAATACAAACATTAATAATCGTCTTGCTTTAAACTCATATCTTGATAGAACATAGGCTGCCGGCAGGGTAAGCAGTAAATTGATAAACGTACCTAAAAGTGTGTATATAATAGTATTTTTGTAACCCACCCAAATTCTTGTATCCTTAAAAATTTCCGTATATCCGAATAGGCTGAACCCTTTTGGATATAGTAGAACTTTCCCAGTAGACACCAGAGTGGAGTCACTGACAGATGCAATAATGACAAAGTACAAAGGATAGGCAACAATTAAAAAGATAAACAGACAAAATACAAAAATAATAAAATCGAAAATTAAATCTGAAGTAGTTTTTCCTTTCCGATTAAAAAGCACCATGACTTTACCTCCTTGCATGGTTGAGATTCATCCTAGCAAAACCCTTATTTTTATATATTTACCATAAACTAATATTTGAAAATCTCTTCGCAATAAAATTCATAGCTAATAAGAAAATAAAATTGATGAGTGTATTAAATAAACCAATGGCAGCAGAGTAGCTAAATTGACTTGAAATAATACCGATCTTATATACATATGTGGCAATAACCTCAGAAACCGGAAGATTCAATGGGTTTTGCATTAAGAATATTTTTTCAAATCCTGTATTTAAGATATTTCCCATACTAAGAATAAAGAGGATAATCATCGTAGGAACGATGGCTGGTAAATCAACATAACGAATCGTTTGCCATCTGCTTGCGCCATCGATTTTTGCAGAATCATATAATTGCGGATCTACGCTTGCCAGCGCCGCTAAATAAATGATGCTATTCCATCCGGCATGCTGCCATATATCAGAAAGAACATATACTGGGACAAAGGTTTTTTCGGAAGCCAACAGGTTGATGTCCCCGAGCCCTAGCAATTTCATGACATGGCCGACAATTCCTGTTTCTGGTGATAATAAGACATTTAACAAACCAACCATAACAACCATGGAGATAAAGTGTGGCAAGTAAACAGTTGTTTGTAACGTTTTTTTCCATCTTTTACCAAAAACTTGATTGATTATCAGCGCCATAATAATCGGTGCCGGAAATCCTAGTATAATCGTTGTTAAACTGATGGTGACTGTATTGGTCATTAAATCTTTGAACATATAGTTAGTAACAAATTTTTCAAAATACTTGATCCCAACCCATTCTCCCCCGGTAAGCCCCTTGGTAAAATCAAATTCGCGGAAAGCCAACTGGATGCCATACATCGGTATGTAGTTGAAAATAACAATAACAACAATAGCAGGCAAGATCATGAGCCACAATTGATAGTCACGTTTAAAGGTGTTTAATATTGTTGCTTTCTTTACTGTTTTGGCACCAGGTGTACTTGATAAATTTCTGTTTAATTTATTGGTTTCCGTGTTTATAAAGGCCACAAAAAGTACCTCCTTTATTTTAAGAAGATGCTATACCACTTCAAGATGGTATAGCATCCTCCAGAATGATATGTTATTTCTGATTTTTCTTGTAATCGTCATAATACTTTTGCATAACCTTTAGGTTTTCAGGCAGGCCGGTTTTCTCGGCATTTTTCACATAGGCATTCCATACTTTGTCAATGCCGCCTTTTGTGATCCACTGCGAGTATTTTGGCATCGCCAAATTCATAAGGTTTGTATCGTTTAAGCTTAATTTCGAATTGTCCTCTTTGCTGTATTTAATAAACATACCAGGGTAAACGTCTTTATCCTCATCTACAGCATTTAGTGCACCCATTAGCGGTTCGGTTTGCTTGCCAACTGATTGCATATCCGTACCAAGCTCAAGCTTTAAATCATCAGCAATATACATAGGTCCGTTATCGGCCCAAGTAGAAGTCCATTTCCATGTGCCTGGGTCCATTTTCGCATCCGCCGGAGGCAATACCTTGTAGCTGCCGTCTCCGTTATCCGCGATATTGGTACCCATTGAACCAAACAGTACTTGCATACTGACTTTTGGATCGTACAATTCATTGATAAATTTCATGGCAGCTTCTTTGTTTTTACTTTGAGCTGACAATGTAATCATATTGGCACCATAGTTTAGTGCGTTATAATCGTAGGTCCAGGATAATTTTGTGGTTGAGTCAGCTGACTGCTTTAATGGAGCCAACGTTGTATATTGCGGAGCCAGTGTGTTTCCGAATCTGTCTGTTACTTCCCAGCCATACGTATAACCAACCTTTGCAACATCACCATTTCCGCGGGCAACAGATTGGTATTTTGTGTAATCCTGAGTAAATACTTCTTTGCTGATTAACCCGGCTTTATAGCACTTATTCAAGAATTTAATAAATTCTTTATAACGATCGTCTGTTAAGAAGTTTTTCACTTTCCCATCTTCAACAAAATAGCCTTGGCCGCTGCCTTCAGCTAAAGTAATCCCAGTGCTTCCCAAAAGAACTGTCGGATGGAAGAAACCAAAGCCTCCTGTTCCAGTTGGAGCAAAGTCCATCGGAATTTCATCATTAGGATCGCCGTTGCCGTTAGCATCCTTTTCTTTAAAAGCTACTAAAACATCATACAATTCATCCCAATTCGTCGGCGCTTTTAACCCTAGATTGTCTAACCATTTTTGGTTGATAAATTGTCTTGTTGCTGTCGCCGGCCAAAACCGTTGATATTTAGGCAGTCCGTAGATTTTTCCGTCAAGCTGTGTGGCAATTCCCTTTGTTTCCGGTTTTGATTCAAACATCTTTTTTACATTTGGCAATTTGTTGTCAATATCGTCAGATAAATCTTCAAACAAACCTTGGTATTGTACCTGATCTGCATCTGTAATAGCGTTTGGTCCAATAATTAAATCTGGAACATCACCGCTGGCAAGCATTGCACCCTTTTTCTGATCCCAGTCCGCAGTAACCTCTTGCCATTTAATTGTTACGCCTGCACGTTTTTCTACTTCTTTTAACCATTCCATTTTTGAAAGATCTTGTGTTAACGGATGTTTTGTAATAAGGGCAGTTATTTGTGCCTTGCCATCCTTTGTCTTGCCGCCACTTGCCGCATTTTCTTCGTTAGATGCCTTATCGTTAGAACAAGCAGCTAATATTGAGGCAGATAAAGATAGTGCCAGTAAACTCCTTAAAACCTTTTTCTTTTTCATCTGATTTCCCTCATTTTTACAATTTTTGAAAAAACATTTCCTTCAGAAGAAAAACACAATCTTTCTCTGTTCACCCCTTTTAAGAAATGGAAGTATATGTAACGTGAACGTACACAAAAAGAAAAAGATAACGTTCACGAGATACAACGAAAGTAAGTTATTTATTTTTGATACAGGCCAGGTAAAAAAAAAAGTTCGTGTACGTTAACAAAAAAACAGGTGAAGTTCTTCAGTCAGATTGACTATTATCTAGAAGATCTTATCTAATAGGTAAAATTGACAGATTCTTGAGGTGTTAATTTAGTTAATAAAAATATTAATCTATTAACTAAATGTTTTGAGGATATTTAAATGATAACGCTTACTTATATTTCGGTCAATTACTTTTTTATTTATTAATTAACAATAATATTAACCTTAAGTAACAATCGAAAAGATTACTAAGGTTGTTGAGGTAAATAAAATGACAATCTCTCCATTTATCGGAACAGTTTTTTAACATCTTTCAATTCATCAGCTAAGAGGCCCTCCATATACGTCCTTAGATGGAGGGCCTTTTTTTATATTCGCTCCTCTATAAATGCGGCCAGCCGTCTCCGTCCCAATACAAAGGTCTTATTTGCAAAGTAGGTTTCCCTTTTTTCAAGGCATCGTAGGCATGATTAACGAGGATGCTCGAATTACCGGAAAAGAAAACGGCACAATGCCCCGGTCCAATCCAGCGTTCATCTCCTGCATCAATCAACGTACCGCCTCCTTCCATCATTGAAACCCCATTCTTATCCATATAAGGCCCGCTTATCTCTTTTGCCCGGCCCACGACAATCTTATAGGTGCTTTCAATGCCGCGGCAGCAAAAATCAAACGATACAAACTGGTAATAATACCCGTCTCGATATACAATAAAAGGCGCTTCAATTGTATTTGGTTCTTCGTTCCGTGTTGAGATGGAAATCAGTTCAGCTCCCGGAGCAGGCTTCATAGTTGCCGGATCTAATTGGATCAGCTTCATCCCCGACCAAAAGGAACCGAAATTTAACCAAGGCTGGCCTTCTTGATCAAAAATTAAATTAGGATCGATCGCATTGTAGTTATCTGCTGCAGTCGAGTGGATAACATACCCCAAGTCCTTCCATTCATAATCGGGATTTTCCGGATCAAGGGTGGTATTGGTCGTTAACCCTATAGCCGAGGTGTTCTTCCCGAAGGTTGAGACAGAATAATATAAAGAATAAACTCCATTATGAAAATAGATGTCTGGAGCCCATAAACTATCTTCCTCTTTCTCAGGAACATACTCCTTACTCCATTCCGGTAACGATGGAAATATTTGTCCTGCCTGCTTCCAAGTGACCCCATCTTCAGATGTTTTCATTTGAACGCCGTTTCCCGTATGAAAAACGTACCAGAGGTTTCCCTCCTTTGCGATTACCGGATCATGGGCCCATAAATCCCCCTTCAAATTCCATTCCATATCGTAAAAGTTAACTCCGCCAAAGTTATTCGAGTTACTCATCTTGTTCACCAATCCTTTTTAATAGTTTAAGTCATGATTTCCTCAAATTCTATCAAATATTAATAATTAGATTAATACATTAATAATAATATTAACAAAATAACAAAACAAAAACGAAGACTATCTTTCAAAATTCATTAAACATTATGTCTTTCAGTAAATAACAAGACTATATACCCATGAGTATTTAATTCACTCATAGTATTATTAATCCATTAATATTTATATTAATTATTTTAGTTCATAAGCGTTTTATTGATGGTAAGAAAATCTAACTATAGGAGGGATTTCTAGTTTTAGCAGATTGGATGTATTTTCATATGGATTTGAAAAAAGAGAGGAGAACAACCTAATGAGGAAATGTTTGATACGAAGTTTTTCACTTGTTTTGCTAATGCTTATCTTAATTATCCCAACTACTGCACTTGGTACAGAAAATCCTATTAGTCCGCCAAGCGAAAATAATAATAAGCCACACCTTGACCATCAAGGTGAAACGCCTGATTTTCAAAATGTATCTGTTCACGACCCTTCTATTGTAAAAGATGGTGACACTTTTTACGTATTCGGCTCTCATATTGAAGCTGCTAAATCAACTGATTTAATCAATTGGCAAACATTTACCAATGGCTATACAACGCCTGGGAATAAGATATACGATGATTTATCTAAAAATATAGCTGGTTCTTTTAAATGGGCCGGTGAAAATGATTCGGACAGCAAGGGCGGTTTTGCCGTTTGGGCTCCGGACGTTTTCTATAATAAAGACTATGTTAATGAGGATGGAACAAAGGGTGCCTATATGATTTATTATAGTGCATCATCTACTTATATCCGTTCTGCTATTGGCTATGCTGTATCGCAAAATGTTGAAGGTCCATATAAGTATGTGGATACTATCGTTTATTCTGGTTTTACTAGAGATGAAGCTTACGATGCAAATAGCACTGTAAATAAGAAATGGGATAATACTAATATTAAAAATCTTATTGATGAAGGTAAATTAGAAGGTCCAAGGTCTGGCTGGTTTAATGGTAATGGTTCTTTTAATAATAGTAACTTTCCCAATGCAATCGATTCTACTGTGTTTTATGATAAGGATGGCAAGCTGTGGATGACCTATGGTTCTTGGTCCGGAGGAATTTATGTACTTGAGATTGATAAGGCCACTGGTAAAGCGATCTATCCTGGTAAAGACGGGAAAACATCTGACGGAAGACTAATTGACCGTTATTTTGGAACCAAAATAGCCGGCGGTTATTATAAATCTGGCGAAGGCCCTTACGTTATCTATGATAAAAATACTGGCTACTATTATTTATATGTAACATATGGCTGGTTAGGCGCTGACGGCGGTTATAACATGAGACAGTTCCGCTCAACTAGCCCTGATGGTCCTTATGTAGATGCTGCAGGACAAAATGCTGTTCTTCCAGGCGATGTTCAAAATACTCCATACGGAAATAAGATCATGGGTAACTTCTTGTTCGAAAGAAAAGTAGGAGATCCTGGAACAGGAATTGGAGTAGGTTATCTTTCCCCAGGACATAATTCAGTTTACTTGGATTCTAAGTCTGGGCAGCAATTTTTAGTTTTCCATAGCCGCTTCCCACAAAAAGGTGAGTATCACGAAGTGCGCGTTCACCAAATGTTTATGAACAAAGATGGCTGGCCTGTGGTTGCTCCTTACCGCTATGCAGGTGAAACACTTGATAAGGTGAACAGACAAGACCTAATTGGTGAATATAAATTTATTAACCAAGGCAAAGAATATTCTGCAGCTATTCATAAATCAGTCTTCATTCGTTTAAATAAAGATAATACGATTACTGGCGATGTGACTGGTACATGGGAAAAGGACAGCCAAAATCAAGTAATACTAGTAATAGATGGCATTACTTATAATGGGGTATTTGTCCGTCAATGGGATCCAACTTCAGAACGCTATGTGATGACATTTACTGCCTTATCAAATGAAGGTGTATCTATTTGGGGAAGTAAATTGACAGATAAAACCGATGAAGAAGTCGTAGCAGCTGTTGTCAATGATTTGAAACTTGGTGATACAACAAAAGTCATTTCCAATTTGGCACTTCCTACTGAGGGAACTCGACATACAACGATTTCATGGTCATCATCAGACGAATCAGTTGTTTCTAACACTGGAAAAATCAATCGCCCAGAAGCTGGTTCAGAAGCTTTGACTGCAACCCTCACTGCAACAATTACGAAAGATATTGTCACAGCATCCAAAACCTTTGAAATTACTGTGTTACCATGGACAAACGCTGTGTTAACAGCATATTATGGATTTGATAATAATTTAAGTGACATTAATGGAAAATTTGCTGATGGTAATTTAACCGGAAATAGAATCGATAATACAGGCGGCAGCATTACTTATGCTGCCGGAAAAAATGGCCAAGCCGCCGTATTTAACGGAGCATCTGGCGTTCGCTTACCAGACGGGCTCATAAAAAGCAACCAGTATTCTGTATCGCTTTGGTTAAAACCTGAACAATTAACCACATACACTACAACTTTCTTTGGAGCAAAAGATCCTAATAACTGGGTGAGCCTTCTTCCGCAAGGACCGGCAGCCAATAACACCATGGTCTGGTCACGCAGCGCAAGATGGTATGATGCCCCTATCGGTTCAACCATCAAAACTGGTGAATGGACACATTTGGCTTTCTCAGTTGATAATGGCACGATTAAAGTTTATGTAAATGGTGTTGAAAAGTATACAGGATCAGACTTCTCCAATATCTTTACGACTTCCGATGGCAAATTTAGCCTAGCTGTCAACTGGTGGGATACTCCATATAAGGGTTTAATGGATGACTTACGGATTTATGAAGGTGCATTAACACCGTCACAACTTGCGGAATTAGCAAAGACAAACTAATAAAATTTAATAAATCGTATGGTTGATCCATACGATTTTTTTCTTTTAAGCTTTGTTAATTATTGTTTTTGAGAGTTACGTGACCGATTACTCTGCATCAGCCACTTTCCAGTCACGTAGACCACTGATTTCCAGCAGTTTACCTAACAAAACCTTCTATTCAGCTCTAGTTAATTCTTTGTCACTGTAATAGAGCCGAAAAAGAATATCCTGATTATAATTCCCAAATCCTGCACCAAATAGTGTTACTCCACCGACATTTTCACTGTCTTCATGGACGGCAATCCGAAACGTCCATTGCTTGTCATGGATGTTTACATCGTCAAGACTCACATCTGATATCCTTATTCCATCCATATATGTTCCCTCAGAAGTAATTCTCAGGCGTTTTAGCAAGCCGTATTGATTGATCTCTGATGGCCACCAGTTAGGCGTATATTTCCCGCGGCTGTCACCAAAATCTCCCGGACTTGTCCACTTACCCAATAAAGTATTATTTAGGGAAAAATAAATATCAGATGGCCAATTGTTATTAGTAAAAGGAGCCTCTGATGATATTTCTAGTGATATTTCTAGTTCGTTAGGTTCCTGATTTCCGAGCAGAAAATTAGGTATTTTATACTCAATAAATCCTTTACTATACCACAACACTTTTGCATTCATACGGTCAGAGTGAAGAAAGTAACGAGGATCATCAAACTCTCCTATAATTTTTTCTGCGGTTGCCAAACCGCATGTAGGTTCGACATAAAAATCGGTATAATGACCCACTGACACTTCTGTTGCATGGAATTTCTTTATTTCACGCTCTTTCGAAGGGAAAACAATTTCTAACCTCTCAACATTCAGAAAACACCTTTTTTGTAGTCCACCTTTGCCGCGAATTAATTCCGAATGGATGATTTCAGCTTTTTCTAATTTATTGACATGCATGGTCATGATTGCGCTGCTAAGTTCTAGACTTTCAGCCAATTCCTTTACATTTCGCGGGTGCTCAGCCAGGAGATGAATAATTTTTATCCTTACCTTGCTGGCAAGTGCCTCAAAAACAGGCAATGAATGTTCCGAAATATCTAAATTCATTTCTACTTCTCCACCTTAAAAACCATTAATAAATATATTAACAATAATACAATACTACTATAAAGAGGCCTATACAAGACTATATGACAAACTTTCTTTCTTTTTCTAGTACAAAAAAAGCATACAGGCATCTGTATACTCTTCTCATTTTATGAATTATTAATTATTTATGATAAATAAATCTTTCACCCGGAACCATCATATGGAACTTTTGAGTTGGATAATTCTCTTCTTCTGCAGCTTACCCCACTTCTAAAGATTTATGCTGTGATTGATGCAGCTTCCAATAGTAACTCTTTCGATCCATTAATTCTTGATGAGAGCCTTCCTCAATAATTCTGCCCTTATCGATCACAAGGATGCGTGTTGCATTTTGAATCGTGGAAAGGCGATGCGCAATTATAAAGGAAGTTCTGCCCGCCAATAAAGTCTCAAGTCCTTTTTGCAAGGCAAGCTCGGTTTCCGTATCGATTGATGATGTAGCCTCATCCAGGATTAAAATTTTCGGATCAGCTAACAGTGCACGGGCAAAGGAGATGAGTTGTCTCTGACCAGTGGAAAGCCTTGTGCCTCTTTCGTTGACCTCTGTTTGATATCTATCTGACAATCCGCTAATAAATGGATGTGCTTGAACCGCTTTCGCCGCTTCGATTACTTCTTCATCTGTAGCATCAAGCCGTCCATACCGAATATTATCCATAATTGTGCCGGAAAAAATAAACGGATCTTGAAGCATGACACCCATTTGCTTCCTGAGAGATGGAATAGTGACCGTGTTAATATCGATATCGTCAATTTCAATTCGTCCTCTGCTTACATCATAAAAACGGCTTAGCAAACTGACGATCGTTGTCTTACCCGAACCAGTTGCCCCGACTAGAGCTATCGTTTCACCAGGATTGACAGAGAAATTAATGTTCTTTAGGATTTGTTCCCCATCTTCATATCCAAAAATAACATCTTTAAATTCTACTTTTCCTTTGATTAAAGGAAGTTCTACAGCATTCGGACGATCTTTGACCGTTGGTTGTTCATCAATCATTTCAAAAATTCGTTCCAAATAGGCTGTTGCATTAATAATCGCATTGTAGAAATTCCCGATATTTGCGATTGGTGCCCAAAACATTCCGATATAGCCGACAAATGCCACCAAAGCCCCAACTGATACGCCATTACCAATCAGCGATATACCAACAACATATATTAATGAGGTTGTCAGTATTGAAATGTTTTCAATCGAAGGCCATAACAGAAACTGAATTCGTACTGCCTTCATCCATGAGCTGCGATAACCTTCAGATACATTATTAAAAATGCGTTTATTTTCTTCTTCTCTCGTAAAAGCTTGAGTCACTTTAATTCCATTGATACTTTCATGAATATAAGCATTCATATTGGATTGTTTGTTACTTAACGTTTGCCATGCCTTTCGCTGGGCATTTTTTATAAGGAGGATTACTGCTGCAAGGATTGGAAAACCCAGCATGGCCATAAGCGTTAACTTTACATCAATGGCTAACATAAAACCGATAATCACGAAAAGACTGAAAAGGTCAGTAATCAAATTAATTAGTCCATTAGATAATAGATCACTTAATGAGTTTACGTAGTTTACGACTCTTACTAAAATCTTCCCATGCGGCCGGCTGTCATAATATGAGAAGGATAGCTTTTGCAAATGGGTAAACAAATCTTTCCTAATATGAAGGATGACACTTTGCCCAATCTGAGACATCATTCTAATCTTAAATTTCATGCAAATTCCGGTTATAAAGAGGGCGATTAAGTAAATTCCGGCCAGACCCCATAAACCAGCAACATCGTTATTTGGAATCTTCTCGTCAATGGCATTTTTAATCAAATAAGGACCGATTAAATTGGCAGAGCTAGCAATCAGCATGATAAAAACGATTAAAAGGATCTTTTTTCTGTAAGGTTTTAAATAAGCAAACATCCGCTTAAGATGAATAAAACTAAACGGGGACTCCAATTCTTCATCTACATCAAATTTATTGCGCGCCATTGAGATATATCACATCCTCACCATCGTGCTTACCATCAAAATTCCCATTTTGGTTCCTAAACACTTTATAGTAATACCCTTTTTTCGCAAGCAGTTCTTTATGCTTTCCTCTTTCAATAATCGTGCCATTTTCCATTACCAGAATTATATCTGCCTCTTTTACAGATGAAATCCGATGAGCGATAATAAAACAGGTTTTCTCCTTTAAAATGGACTTTAATGTTCGTTGGATACGTAGCTCTGTCTCCATATCCACAGCTGATGTTGTATCATCCAGGATCAGGATGGATGGATTTTTTAGAATCGCCCGGGCTAACGCAATCCTTTGTCTTTGACCTCCGGAAAGACCTACCCCCCGTTCCCCAATAATGGTGTCGTATCCTTCTGGGAGCTTGGAAATAAAATCATCGGCCTCTGCCATTTTGGCAGCAGATTGTACTGCGTCTAAGGTAGCTTCTGGGTTCCCGTAGGCAATATTTCCTTCAATTGTATCTGAAAAAAGAAAGACATCCTGCATTACCATTGCCAAGCTATCCCTTAATTTAGCGATATCCCATTCTTTTACATTAAGACCATCGACTCTTACTTCCCCGCTTGTTGCATCATAAAATCTGCTTAAAAGATTGACTAATGTTGATTTTCCTGCACCGGTTGGTCCGATAATACCAACCGTTTGTCCTGGCATCACTTTAAAGCTGATATCCTTTAAAACCGGTTCGTCACCATAGCTAAACGAAACCTGATTAAAATCCACTACCCCATTGATGTGCTTTACATTAAATCTTTTTCCTTCATTTTTGATCTCTGGTTTTGTATTTAACAAATCTTCCACTTTTTCAGCTGAAGCAATAAACCTCTGAACATCATTGATTAACCATCCAGCCATACGCATTGGATTATTTAATGCCCAAATCAGGGAATTAAAAGTCACTAATTCACCTAAAGTAAGGGAATGATTAATGACCATAGTGCCTCCCACTAAAATCATGACAACCGTTAATACTCCCGCTAGTGAATCGAGGACGGGCAGATACTTCTCCCAAACTCTTGCGGAGGCAAGGTTCTTCTCCTTAAAGGCCTCATTTTCTACTGAAAACTTTTCAATCTCGTAATCTTCCTTCGCAAAGGCCTTAACGACTCGATTCCCGCTAATGTTTTCCTGCACTACTGAATTCAGCCTGGCAAACTGGCCCCTGATCGCCGAAAAAGTAGGTTTAACGGTAAAGGATAACCGCGTAGCAAAAAAGCCGATAATTGGCGTGACTGCCAGCATGGCCAATGCTAATAGCGGGTTAATATAAAACATAAACCCAATCGCAAATAGTAAAATGGTAAGGTTTTCAAAAATCATATAAATAACCCAAGCCGTAAAATGCCTTACAGCTTCCATATCACCGGTCATTCGGGCCATAATATCTCCCGTTTTGGTCCGGTCATAAAAACTGAAATCCAACTGGTTAAGCCGGTCATACATCTGCCCTCTTATCGTAAATATGACACCTTGAGAAATAACTTCAAAAATCAATTGATAATTATAGCGGATAATGGTTTTAACTAGAGTTACTATGATCATTGACCCCAAAAGATACCATAATAGACCGTTCTGATGTCCATAAATGACCTTATCAATGATTTTACCCGCGATATATGGATTGATCATATTTAATACGGAAACAACAAGAGCCAAAAGAAGACCAAAAAATAATCTAACACGAGAATTCCTTATATACCCCCATGCCCAACGCATGCTTTGCATGATCGACTTCCTCCTCCCTGAAGAGCTTTTAAACATAAATACATCATATTGTTGAATTTTCCATTATATGTATGGACATAAGTATATTAGGTCCATAGTAAGAGTTTGTTTATTTTTCACCCATGTTTCTTTCACCTCAATTATAAAAATAAAAACATTCATTAACCTATTATAGTGTTATAATTAAAGAATAAAATGTATAATCATAACAAAAAATTGCACAATCCTAACATTTGAGGAGAAAGAAAATGCTCCAATTACTAGCCCCGCCTTTGCCGACTCTTCTAGCGGCAGGTGAACATACCTTCGATATTGGTGAATCACATATAAACCGGAACAACATTGGTGTTTTTGATTTATTAGTGGTTACAAAAGGACAATTACACATGGGTGAAGACTATCATAAATTTCAGGTTTGTGAAGGAAAGACCCTTATCCTCTCCCCAGATCGGCATCATTTTTCAATCTCACCGTGTGATCAAGTTACCCATTTTTTTTGGTTTCATTTCATTACATCGAAAGGATGGAAGGATCTTACCATCTCTAAACCTTTTCATAACAATGAGAAAAAAGCTTTAGAATGCAGAAACGTCTTTTCTGAAAACCCTTTCGGAATAACACTACCTAAATTTTGTCAATTATCCAATCCCGAAGCTGTTGAAAGGCTGTGCTCAAAAATTATTACATCCGAAAATGAATCGATTTACTCCGGGGAATGGCAGCGACAAGTACTCTTTCAACAATTGCTTCAGGAACTTTCAAATCATTTGCACTTAGCTAACTCTATGCCTGCCTTGGCTGTTGCAGAAAAAGCTGCCGTTTATTTGAGAAAGAATTATGCAAAAAAGATTACATATGAGGATCTTGGTCATGCGCTTCGATTCCATCCAAACCATATTGCAAGATGCATGATTCAGGCATTGGGCTGCACACCGATTGAATATGTTAATAAAATTCGAATGGATCAAGCAAAGATCTTACTAGTTTCAACCGATTGGAATATTGATAGAATTTCAGAAAGC
This sequence comes from Bacillus sp. ISL-75, assembly GCF_018613095.1. Classification (NCBI taxonomy): domain Bacteria; kingdom Bacillati; phylum Bacillota; class Bacilli; order Caryophanales; family Bacillaceae; genus Bacillus; species Bacillus sp. ISL-75. The sequence goes on along the minus strand of NZ_JAGGQX010000022.1, from coordinate 20,633 downwards.
TGTGGGTTTACTCAATCCGCCTATTTTAGTAGAACCTTTAAAAAACTAGAGGGTTTATCACCTAATCAGTTTCGAAAACAATATATAGGAAAAATCCCGATAAATAACTCATGATAGTAGAAAAAACGCAATCGTCCGATTTAGCTTCATATTTATAATACTTTAATAAAAAAAGCACCATTATGATCAAGAAAATGATCATAATGGGCTTTCCAAACTACCTTAAAGGAGCAAAATCCTTTATTTCTCCAAGAATTTGTTCAAATTCCAGTAAAACGTCATTACTTAATTCAATATCAACCGCTTTAACATTTTCCTCAATTTGCTGTGGCCGGCTGGCTCCGATAATAGCCGAACTAATACTCGGAAGACGAAGAATCCAAGCAAGTGATAACTGACTTAACGTAACTCCCAATTCACTAGCCAGCTCATTCAACTTTTGCACAGATTCAAGTACATCATTCCTAAAATAGCTATTGATAACCCAGTTGGTCGCATCATTAGCTGCCCGGCTATCTTCTGGTTTTTCAGTATTTGGTTTATATTTCCCCGTTAATATCCCCTGAGCTAATGGTGAAAAGACGATTTGCCCCAGTCCTTTTTCGGTACAAACCGGCAGTATCTCGTTTTCTATATATCTCTCAAGCATATTATAGATGGGCTGATTAGATATTATTGGTCTTAAATAATTGGCCTTTCCAATCCCCACCGCGTTTTCAATTTGTGAGGCACTCCATTCACTTACACCGGCATATAATATTTTCCCTTGCCTGATTAAATCATCTAAAGCATATAAGGTTTCCTCAACGGGCACCTCCGGATCAAAACGGTGACATTGATAAAGATCAATATAATCCAACCCTAAACGTTTTAGGCTGGCATCACATTGTTCCAAGATATGCTTTCTGGAAAGTCCGCGTTCGTTTGGCCCAGCTCCCATTGGGAAAAATAGTTTGGTTGCTACGACGTAACTGCTTCTCGGATAAGCTTTTAATGCCTCGCCCAGCACCTCTTCTGCTTTTCCCCCTTCATACGCGTTAGCAGTATCAAAAAAGTTGATGCCTAGTTCATAGGCTTTATGAATACAATCATATGCGGTTTGGTTGTTAACAGCCTTTCCGTAGGTTAACCAGCTGCCTAAACCAATTTCACTAATCTTTAAACCACTATTTCCAAGTTTTCGATATTTCATTTATCCTTCCTCCTTCTTTAGTTGTTTCATATATTAGGAACTTACAGCTGCAGCTTTTTTATTTACGACTAATACCTTTTTCTCCCATGCCCTGCTCTTCCATCTAAAATACATGACAATCCCTCTAAACCACTCATCTACAATAAAGGCAATCCATACTCCCGCTAAGCCCAGACCAAAATGAATTCCTAAGATATAAGATATTGGAACAGCAAGCCCCCACATAGAGAGAACTCCCATTTTTACGGAAAAAGCGGCATCCCCAGTTGCCCTCAGTGAATTTACTACGATTAAATTGAAGGTCCTGCCTGGTTCAAGAATTAAACATAATAATAATAAAGTACTGCCTGTATGAATAATTTCTTTATTATTTGTAAACAGACTCATTAAGTCTTCTCTGAAAAAAGAAACTAAAATGGAAACTAAAATGGAAATAACAAAACTGGATTTAAGGCTCTTAAATAATTGACGATACGCTCCTTCATAGTCTCCCGCTCCAACACGGTATCCTATTAGGATTTGTGTCCCCTGTCCCATCGCTAATCCAAACAGCATAATAAAGGACATAATATTCCAAGTATAAACACGAGTAGATAAGGCAGCTGCTCCAAGTATAGCTGTAATGGCTGTCATGGCCATTTGGCTGGTATTGTAACTGATTTGTTCCCCGGCAGCTGGGATACCAACTTTTAGGATTTTTTTAATAAGCGGTAAATCGAAATGAAAATAATCTTCTCGTTTAATTCTTATTGGGAGCCGCTTATACATAAGAATAAAGGCAATAATGAGAGCTGACGCCCTGCTAAAAGCAGTTGAAAGGGCTACCCCTTTTACTCCCATTTCAGGGAATCCGAATAAGCCGTAAATAACCAAACTGTTTCCCGCTAAATGGATCACATTCATCATAATCGATACAAACATGGCTTCTCTGGTAAATCCATTTGCCCTAAGAATAGAAGAAACAGTAATTAAGATGGCCTGTAAAAATAAGGTTCCGCCGACAATCGATAGATACTCATAACCTATCGCTGCAATATCATCTTTAAGGTGGAATAACTCTAATAGCTGGCCTTTAAAAATGACCATTAAACAGCTTACAACTAAGCCAATTACCAAATTGATCGATACTGAGACAGCAGCCGCTTGTTTAGCACCTTCCCTCAAGCCGGCCCCTAAATATTGTGAAATAAGTACAGCCGTCCCAGTTGCAGTAAAACTAAATATTAGAATACCAAAAAAGACAAGTTGATTTGCCACTCCGACAGCGGCCACAATATCATCAGAAATATGCGACAGCATGATGGTGTCGGTGCTCCCCATGATCATTTGAAGCAGCAATTCAATAAAAATTGGCCAGGTAATGGCAAGTAAAGTTATTTTTCTATTATTTTGATCAATTGAATTTCCCATTTTTTATCTTCACCTCCTACAGAAAAAGATTCATATCAAAAAGATGATATGAATCTTTTTCTCTCTTTTTTGTAAATGCACTGAATGTCCGTTTTATTTAATTACTTAGGAAGCCCAAGGTTTGGAGTTCCATCCGGATTCCAGGTAAACTCTTTCGCACATGTGTGCCGATTCGGATCATAGAGCGGGTCTCCAACAATCTCTGTATAGTTTCTCACGTGGTAGACAAGGATATCCTTGCTTCCGTCTTCAGAAACTGTAAAGCTGTTATGACCAGGACCGTACTGGCCTGCTTCATAGTTAGTTTTAAATACAGGTTCTGTAGATTTACTCCAGGAGTTTGGATTCATTACATCACTGTCTTCATCCGCAGTTAGTAGTCCCATGCAATAATTTTCGTCGGTAGCACTTCCCGAATAAGAAATGAATATTTTTCCGTTTCTCTTTAAAACCGCTGGTCCTTCATTTACCCAGAAGCCAATCGTTTCCCAATCATATTCTGGTTTTGCAATCATCACTTGCGGTCCTTTGATGGTCCAAGGGTTTTCTAATGGTGCAATGTATAGATTGGAATTACCTCTGATGTTAAGATCCTTTTGAGCCCAAACAAGATATTGTTGACCATTATGCTCAAAAGAGGTAGCATCCAGGGCAAATGATTCCCAATCGGTTTTGATTTGACCCTTTTCTTCCCATTTTCCTTCTAGCGGGTTAGCAGATTTATTTTCAATTACGAACATGCGGTGTTGGAAAAGTCCATCAATAATTTCCTTTGATGGCGCAGCCGCGTAATATATATACCAGCTGCCATTAATGTAATGAATCTCCGGTGCCCAAATCAGTGCGCTCATTGGTCCTGTTTCATGCTTTCTCCAAGCAACCGCGGTTTCTGCATCCGCTATGCCTTGGATTGTTTTTGAACGTCTAACCTCGATACGGTCATATTCAGGAACAGATGCAGTAAAGTAATAGTATCCGTCCGTATGTTTATATACCCATGGATCCGCTCTTTGCTCAATAATCAGATCCTTTGATGTTTTGGCTTCTTCGATTGTTACTTTTACCATCATAATCTCCCCTATAACAAGATGTCGCTATTCTAAATTATTTTGCATCTGCTACCGGAACGCCAAAATTCGGTGTACCATCTTCGTTCCAAGTAAAAATCTGAGCCCGAGTATGGCGATTTGGATCCCATAACGGGTCACCCTCAATATCCCGATAGTTACGAGCATGATAGATAAGAATATCTTGGCTTCCATCTTCAGAAACCGTGAAGCTGTTATGTCCCGGTCCATATTGGCTTGTTTCTTCATTTGTTTGAAACACAGGTGTTTCTGATTTTTTCCAAGATGTTGGGTCTATTAAATCACTATTTTCATCTGTAGTCAGGAGACCCATGCAATAATTGTAATCTGTGGCACTCGCAGAATAGGCGATGAATATTTTTCCGTTTCTCTTTACGACTGCTGCACCTTCGTTCACTAAAAAGCCGATGGTCTCCCAATCATACTCAGGTTTTGTAATCATTACTTGAGGACCTTCAATCGTCCACGGATTCACCATTTTAGCGATGTAAAGATTTGAGTTTCCAACAATTTCAGGGTCTCTTTGTGCCCAAACATAATATCTTTGCCCCTTATGCTCAAAGGTAGTGGCATCAAGCGAAAAGGACTCCCAATCTGTTTTCACTTGCCCCTTTTCTAACCAAGTTCCTTCAAGCGGGTTCTCGGAATCATTTTCAATCACATACATACGATGGTCAAAAATCTCGTCTGCTCTAGCAGCCGCATAATAGATATACCATTTTCCGTCGATGTAATGAATCTCAGGTGCCCAAATATTGGCGCTCATCGGGCCTTCTTCATGCTTTCTCCAAGCAACTATAGGTTCGGCTTCGCCTAATCCCTGAATTGTTGCCGCCCTTCTGACTTCAAGCCGGTCATATTCTGGGACCGATGCTGTGAAATAGTAGTAACCATCTGTATGTTTATATACCCATGGATCGGCACGCTGCTCGACAATGGGATTATTTAATGTTTCAGCCTTTGGCATAATTGATCACCTTTTCCGTTTAATTTCTAACTTTAACTTGATGACTAACTTTGACTACTTCATTTAGAAACTTTAGAGCGGTGAAACGGTCTCTTAGCTGATGAGCTTCGGTTAAACTACGCACCACAAGATCTTCGTCAATTCCCAATTGTCCCGGCATTGTTTCGCCTCCAACTTGTTCTATAAGCTCACGTAGTTGAGAAGCTTTTGGAATAGCCCCGTATACAGCTCTAATTTCTTGAATGTTTTCTTTAATATTTTTCACGATACTATCATCATCAGTTGTTTTAATATTATCCTCTAATTTTGTAAATTCCGAAATTAGTTGGATAAAGTCCCTTTCATATACATCCGCTAGGAGAGAAACCGCCACCCCTACCTTTGCCCCATGAAGGACTTGAGGGCGGTTTTGTCGTAAAAATTCCATCTCCCAATAGTGTGAAAGGTGATGTTCCCCTCCAGAAGCAGGATGGGATTGGCCAAATAATAACATGGCTAAACCGGATTTAATGAGGGCCTCAATGAGGATACGAATGCCTTCTTCATCTACAGCGGCAATTTTATCTGCTTTTTCAACGCATATATCAAGTGCTTCTCTTGTAATTTTTGCAACTAGCGGGCAATATGGCTCACCGACAGTGAGACTTCCAAACTTCCAATCTGCTAGGGATGTATATTTGGCTAACATATCCCCCAATCCTGCTGCAATCATTTTCTTTGGTGCATTTCGTAATACGTGTAAATCAGCAAATACCGCAATTGGCGCCATCATTTGAAAAGTTTGCTTTATTCCTCTAACAATTAATGGTGCTCCCATTGATGTAAAGCCATCGACAGAAGGAGCAGTAGGGACAGAAATGAACGGAATTTTTATCTTAGTACTTGTAAAGCGAGCGATATCATGGATGGTACCAGAACCTACAGCTATAATGACATCAGTATCTTGAGAAGTATCTAACAATGCTTGCACTAAAGACTTTTCGTCCGCCACTACATCATTATTCTCGTCAGGCTTTAATAAACAGGTAGAATAACCAACCTTAGTTGCTGATAAATATTTGGTTAGGTCTGCTCCAGCAACACGAAAAGTATGTTCGTCTGCAATGATGACTGCCTTTTTAAAAGCTTTTCTTTCTAAGTAGACTGCTGCTTCCCTTAATACATTGTTGCCAACTAAAATTGTCTCAATCGGTATCCCATTATGATGATTGCCGCAGTCACAACTGTTTGCTAGACTGATAATTTCTGTTATTACTCTTTCCATTATTGTTCCTCCTGCTCCTTCAAAACTTTACCCTCATTCTTGCTTTACTTAATTGGCTGTTAGCCCGAACTTATATTTTGTTACAGATGTGTAAACTTGGTCTTTTTTAAGGACCCAAGAAGGAAAATTAGGATGGTGGATGGCATCTGGCAGCCCCTGGGTTTCTAAACAAATGCCAAGGTATTTACGGGAAGGAACACCATAAATCTCACCTTCTGACTTTATTTGGTTTCCAGAGTAAACGACTACTCCAGGCTCATCTGTTTCAATTGTCAATGTACGGCCACTCTCGGAATCTTTAAGAATAATTTCCTGGTCATGGTTTGATGTTAGTAAAAAGGGATGATCATACCCATTGCCGGCTAATTGATTTTGAGGATAATTGGAGTCAACCCCGGATTGAATGAATCTATCACTAGTAAAATTAAATGGTGTGCCTTCAACGTCCAGTAGTTTTCCGGTTGGAAGTAATTCATCATTTAATTCTAGGAACTTATCACTCTTAATAGATAGAGAATGGTTGAGAATGTCCCGTTTAATATTTCCACTTAGGTTAAAATAGGAATGATTGGTCATATTTAATAGTGTACTTTCATCCGATAATCCAGAATATTGGATGGTTAGTTCATTATTATTATTGACTGTATAGGTTACCTTTACGTTTAAATTTCCAGGGTAACCTTCCTCTCCATCCGGACTTAGGTATGAAAATTGAACACTTACTTCTTCGTCATTCTCGGTAACGGAGGCATCCCAAATAACTTTATCAAACCCTTTATTCCCCCCATGGAGGTGGTTGTTGTTTTCATTTTTTGCCAGGGTATATTTTTTTCCATCAAGATCAAATGATCCACCCTTTATCCGGCCAGCCACACGTCCTACAACCGTTCCAAAAAAATAACTTCCATTTTGATATTCTTGTAACGTGTCATATCCTAAAACAATATTTTCATAATTCTCTTCTTTGTCCGGAGTCATAATTTTACTAATAATACAACCATAATTGATGCATGTTAGTTCCATACCGTGGTCGTTTACAAGTGTAAATGAATTAACGGTTTGATTGTTTATTTGACCAACCTTCTCTTGGATAACTTTCATATCAATCCTGCCTTTCATTCTTCTATTTTCGCTCGTATTGATAACATTTAAATACAAAAATAGTTCCATCTCCTTTCAATCAGGGGATCAAAAGGAGATGGAATAAGCATGAGTTACTTGCGTTTAGCTAAACGGATTACATTCCAAGATAATTTAGGCAGTACAGCTGTTACTCCGCCATTATCAGCCTTAGCATTTCCGTTAGAATGAGGTGCAACAGGTGTACCTTTAGCGGAATTGGTTTGCTTGATATCATCATTTTCAAGTACGATATGCTCTACTACTTGGTAACCTTCGAAGTTACGTATGTCGACAGCTAACTCTAAACCTTCTTGAAGGTGACGGTTTACAGCAAAGATGGTTAATGTTTCATGTTCTTCGTTGTAAACAGCAGTTGACTCTAAATATGGAACATCAGTGAAATCTTTACTATCATACTTAGGGCTTGAAATGATTGGATTTAATGATACACCACGGCCAAAAACAGAAGTATGCATATACGGATAGAAAATCGTTTGCTTCCAAGCAGGTCCGTTATCTTCTGTCATAATGGGCGCAATTACGTTTACCAATTGAGCAAGACAGGCAATTTTCACACGATCGGCATGCTTTAATAAAGTAATCAGCATACAGCCTACTAATAAAGCATCTTCAAAGTTATAGATATCTTCTAACTGTGGCGGTGCAATACTCCAAGGTTCAATTAGTTTATCCTGCTCTCTGCTGTGATACCAAACATTCCATTCGTCAAATGATAGATTGATATTCTTTTTGCCGCGTTTTTTAGCTTTAATGTAGTCGGCAATTGAAATGACAGATTTAATAAAGTCATCCATTTCTAAAGAAAGAGCTAAATAGTTAGAAATTTCATTATCATGGTTGCCGTAATATTGGTGAAGCGAAATAAATTCGACATGATCATAGGTATGGTCTAGGACAGTTGCTTCCCAATCTGTAAATGTAGGCATATTTCGATGTGAACTTCCGCATGCAACAAGCTCGATCGTAGGATCAACCCACTTCATTACTTTTGCCGCTTCTTGAGCAAGGCGGCCATATTCAGCAGCCGTCTTGTGACCGATCTGCCATGGACCATCCATTTCGTTACCTAAACACCAAGTCTTAATGGTATAAGGATCGTTTACTCCATGGGATTTTCGTAGATCGCTATAGTAAGAGCCGCCGGGATGGTTACAATACTCGACTAAATTTCGAGCAGCATCAATCCCGCGTGTTCCGAGGTTAACGGCCATGTTTACATCCGCGTTTACCAGCTGGGCCCATTTCATGAACTCATTTGTTCCCATTTCGTTAGTTTCGGTTGTACGCCAAGCCAATTCTAATCGACGTGGGCGATTTTCAAGAGGACCTACTCCATCTTCCCAGTTATAGCCTGAAACAAAATTTCCGCCTGGGTAGCGAACAAGGGGAACCTGAAGTTCTTTTACCATTTCAATTACATCTTGACGGAATCCATTTTCGTCAGCTTGAGGATGTCCTGGCTCATAAATCCCGCCATATACTGCACGACCCAAATGTTCAATAAAAGAGCCGTATATACGATTATCAATCTCGGATACTTTAAAATCTTTCTCTAAGATCATCTTTGCCTTTTTGGCAGCCATTGTTATTCTTCCTCTCATATCCTGCTACATACAATCATGCAAGCAAATAGATATATTATCAAAATAATTTAATAGTAGAGATTACCGACTAACTAACCTTTTCCCATTTCGGTTTACCAGCAAATGGACAGCTTTTGTTTTTAAACTTGGCTCGATAGCGGACAATACATCCACTATGAGCGCAAGTCGTACCGTATTGAAAGGAAGGACAGTTTTCACAAATTTTTAATCTTGCTTCGTAGACTTCATCCGATACAATAACAGAGCCATCTTCCTCAGCCTCTTTTACGAGTTCATCGATGACATCTTCTGTTACAATTACACTTTCGATGCAGCCTTTGCATAGACTTTTTTCACTCACTGTAATTTCCCGCCTTCTTAGTTATTCAATAACTAATGTAACAACAGACATTGCTGGAAGTTTGATCGCCAATTTGTTGTTTTCCACAGTTACATCCGTAAATTCAACTGGCTTAACCACTTCTGGCTGTTCAAATGTATTGTGAGCATTCATATTGTCGGCTGTAATAATCGTACCTGAAACGTTTGTCACTGCTGCCTGAACGCCGCGAAGATCTAGATCCAAAACAGCTTCATTTTGGTGATCAATATTACAAAAGCTGATATGAACCTTACCTTCAGTATTTTTTGATGCAGATACAGTTACTTGTGGTAATGTTTCTCCATTGTACTCATATGAGCCAAATGAAGAATCAACAGCCAAAAGTTCTGCGTCCTGGTGGACCTTGTACATATCAAATACATGATAGGTAGGAGTAAGAATCATTTTTTCGCCTTCTGTTAAAATCATGGCCTGAAGTACATTGACAGTTTGGGCAATGTTCGTCATCTGAACACGGTCACTATGATTATGGAAGATGTTAAAGTGCAATCCTGCCACTAACGCATCACGGATTGTATTTTGTTGATATAAGAATCCTGGATTTGTTCCTGGCTCTACATCAAACCATGTTCCCCATTCATCTATTATCATGCCGATACGTTTTTGAGGATCATATTTATCCATGATGGTGCTGTGTTTTGTGATTAACTCATCCATATGAAGTGCTTTTTTCATGGTAATAAACCATTCATCTTCCGGAAAATCAATAGCAGATCCTTTACCCAGCCAGAAATCTCCTGGAATGGTGTAATAGTGAAGGCTTAGCCCATCCATTAACCAGTGGGCATTTTTCATTAACACTTCTGTCCAATTATAATCATCGACATTGGCTCCGCCGGCAATTTTATAAATTTTATTATCACCATAGTTTCTTACATATGTTTGATAACGACGATATAGGTCGGCATAATATTCAGGTCGCATGTTACCACCGCAGCCCCAGTTTTCGTTACCTACGCCGAAATATTTTAATTCCCATGGCTCATCATGACCATTCTCACGGCGCCAGTTAGCCATTGGTGATTCGCCTTCAAATGTCATGTATTCAACCCATTCGGACATCTCTTGAACAGTACCACTCCCCACATTTCCGCAAATATAAGGCTCACACTCTAGCAATTCACAAAGAAGCATAAATTCGTGGGTTCCAAAGTGGTTGTTTTCTACAACGCCGCCCCAATGGGTATTAACCATGCGCTTGCGGTTTTCCTTAGGACCAATGCCATCCTTCCAGTGGTATTCATCGGCGAAACATCCGCCCGGCCAGCGGAGGACTGGAACCATAATGTTCTTTAATGCTGCTAACACATCATTACGAATACCCTTTGTATTTGGGATGGAAGAATCTTCACCAACCCAAATGCCTTCATAAATGCATCTTCCAAGGTGTTCTGCAAAATGGCCATAGATATTTTTATTGATTTTTCCTTTTTGAATATCCGTGTTGATAATTACATTATTCGCCAACATTAACGCCTCCATTTTTTAGATTGATAGAATTTAAAAGGAGTCCACAACTCTTGTATTATTGGTTTATTAAAAGAAATTTATAGACGGTCTTGGATTTTGTTTATGATGCTATCAGGGGAAAATCCATATTCTTTAGCAATCCTAGAAATGTATGTGTCAACTTAATAGCAGGACTATTATTTTTCTAATAGCCCTGCTTATTATAGTTAAAAAGATTACTTAATTAGTGCCACTTATTAACGAAAAATAACGTCATTCCAACGGATTTCGTTATTGAATGCATGAGTGTTTGTGTCTTTATTAATAACTAGGTACTCGATTCCAGCTAGTTCAGCAAAATCTCTAAGCTGCTCAGTTGTTACATTATAAGAGAAGCCAGTATGGTGCGCCCCGCCCGCTTGGATCCAGTTTTCAACCGCTTGGCTTAATGATGGCTGAGTCTCCCATAATACCCGTGCAACAGGAAGTTTTGGCATATCTTTTTCCGGCTGTACAGCATCCACTTCATTAACAAGCAGACGGAAACGGTGTCCAAGGTCAACAATGGTTGCATTTAGGGCAGAGCCGCCTCTTCCATCAAACACGATTCGAGCAGGATCTTCCTTACCGCCAATTCCAAGTGGATGAACCTCGATTTTTGGACGTGTTGCTGAAATGGTTGGGCAAACCTCAAGCATATGGGCACCAAGGACCATTTCTTTACCTGGCTCAAAATGATACGTGTAATCTTCCATGAAGGAAGTTCCTTCATTACCCGCAATAATTTTCATCAATCTAACAAGAGCAGCTGTTTTCCAGTCACCTTCACCAGCAAAACCATAGCCCTGTTCCATTAAACGCTGTACAGCTAAACCAGGTAGCTGACGCATACCATGTAAATCTTCAAAAGTAGTTGTGAATGCAGTATAACCGCCTTCAGTTAAGAATGCTTTCATACCAAGTTCAACTCTAGCTTGATAACGGATGGAATCCCGAACTGGACTATCAGTAAGTCCTTCTTGAGTAATATCGTATTGCTCTTCGTATTCAGCCATTAACTGGTCAATTTCTTGTTCAGTTACATCGTTCATGCGTTGAACGAGGTCACCTACTCCGTAACCGTTTACTGTCCAGCCAAACTTGATTTGCGCTTCTACCTTATCACCATCTGTTACCGCTACTTGGCGCATATTATCACCAAATCTTGCAACCTTAAGGTTTTTGCTTTCCTCAAATGCTACTGCTGTTCTCATCCAGCTGCCAACACGTTCTCTTACTTCTGGATTTTCCCAATGACCAACTACAACCTTACGTTTTACATTCATTCGTGCTGCGATGAATCCATGTTCACGGTCACCATGTGCAGCCTGATTCAAGTTCATGAAATCCATATCGATTGAATCCCAAGGAATATCACGGTTAAATTGTGTAGCTAAATGCAGATAAGGCTTTTGTAGTGCAGAAAGACCTGCAATCCACATTTTTGATGGTGAGAATGTGTGCATCCAAGTAATGATACCCGCACAATTTTCAGCAGCATTTGCTTCTAGAATCAATTTGCGAATTGAATCAGAATCTTTTACTACTGATTTAAAAATCAACTTATAAGTTACTGCAGAATCATCAGCCAACCCGTTTACGATGGTTTTTGAGTTTTCCTCAACTTGACGTAGTACATCTTCTCCGTATAATAATTGACTTCCTGTTACAAACCAGAATTCATAAGCTTTTGTTGTTAACAAGATAATTCCTCCTAAGTAAATGCAAGATATTTTTATAGCAATAATTAATTAGTAATCTATAACCAGTTATCCGTACAAGTTATCTCTGATTAAAGCGGTTGCTTTCCTCTAAGTCTACTTTTGTCCGTAATAGGCATTTGCACCATGCTTGCGAAGATAATGTTTATCAAGCAAGAATTGGTCAATAGGTTTAATTTGCGGGTTTAGGATATAAGTGTTTAACGCCATTTTGGCCACTTCTTCTAAAACTACAGCATTGTGAACTGCTTGGTTTGCGTTTGTCCCCCAGCTAAATGGAGCATGACCTGATAATAAAATTCCAGGCATTGCAACAGGGTCAAGTCCTACTTTTTCAAATGTTTCTATAATGACATTTCCTGTTTCAAGCTCGTATCCCCGTTCAATTTCCTCTTTAGTCAGGGTGCGTGTACATGGAATTTCTCCGTAAAAATAATCCGCATGTGTTGTTCCAAGTGCTGGAATTGGACGCCCTGCTTGAGCCCAGCTTGTAGCCCCTGGAGAATGTGTATGAACAATTCCGCCGATTAGCGGGAGTGCCCGATATAAAGCAAGATGTGTTGGTGTATCTGAAGAAGGTCTTAATGACCCTTCAACAATATTTCCATCTAAATCTAAGACAACAAGATCATCAATTTGTAACTCATCATACGGAACACCACTTGGTTTGATAACCACAAGACCTGTTTCACGGTCAATCCCGCTCACATTTCCCCAAGTAAAAGTAACCAAACCATGTTCTGGAAGTTGTAAATTAGCTTCCAATACTTCTCTTTTCAATCTTTCTAACATACTGCTTCTTCCTCCTTCTTCTCTAAGGAGCTTTCCTTTTTAATCTTTTTCAACGTTTTCATGACATTGTTTTCGCCACGGCCAAAGTAGTCGTAAAGGCGTGCATATTCATTGAAAAGTTGATCGTAAGCCCCTGCATTATCTTTAATTGGCTGATAGATATAATCTTTTACTCTTCCCATATCTTTGGCTGCATCTGTAATATGATCGTAACCGCCGCGCTCTTTTCCAGCTGCAACTGCTCCGAACATCGCAGAACCAAGGGCTGGAGTCTGTGAAGAAGCTGAGATTTTAATATCCATATTTAATACATCCGCATAAATTTGCATCATCATCGCATTTTTCTCAGCAATTCCGCCTGCAGCGTATACCTCATTTACTGGTACACCATTGTTACGGAAGGTCTCAACGATCATCCGGGTACCATAAGCAGTTGCTTCAATTAATGCACGATAGATTTCTTCTGGCTTTGTTAAAAGAGTAGCACCAAGAAGAACACCAGTTAGATCCGCATCTACAAGGGTTGAGCGATTGCCGTTCCACCAATCTAACGCAAGAAGACCGCTTTCACCAACTTGTAATTGGCTTGCCTTATCTGTTAATAGTTGATGAATGTTAACCCCTTTTTCTTTTGCTTCTTCATGATAGCTCGCTGGAACACAATTCTCAGTTAACCATTCGAAGTGGTCACCCACACAAGATTGACCTGCCTCATAACCCATAAACCCAGGGATTACACCATCCTCAACTACACCACACATACCTGGAACAATTTTCTCTTCTTCTCCCAACAAAATGTGACAAGTAGAGGTTCCCATGATCATTAATAATTTACCGGGTTCCGTGATCCCAACGGCAGGAACTGCTACGTGTGCGTCAACATTAGCAACTGCAACGGCTGTACCAGGATTTAAACCGGTTAGCTTTGCAGCCTTTTCAGTGATTTCCCCTGCTTTTGATCCAATTGGAACAATCTTTGTGGAGAGTTTATCTTCCACCACATTTTCCAATCGTGGGTCAAGTGCTTTGAAAAATTCATTGGATGGATAACCATCTTGCTTATGCCAAATCGCTTTATAGCCAGCCGTACAACTATTTCTTTTAATCGCTCCAGTTAACTCAGAGATAACCCAATCAGTCGCCTCTAAGATTTGGTTTGCAGCATCGTATATTTCAGGTGCTTCATTTAAGATTTGCCATACTTTTGGGAAAAGCCATTCAGAAGAAATCTTGCCGCCATAACGCTGTAAGAACTGTTCTCCGCGGGCTTCAGCGATTTCATTTAAGCGATTTGCTTCATCTTGTGCCGCGTGATGTTTCCAAAGTTTCACATAACTATGAGGGTGGTTGCTAAACTCCTCTTTGAAGCATAATGGTGTACCATTAGCATCAATTGGCAGGACCGTACAAGCAGTAAAATCAATTCCTAATCCAATAACATCATCTTTAGAAACTTGTGCTTGCTTTAATACTTCTGGAATAGTAATCGCTAAAACTTCAAGATAGTCTGCCGGATGCTGTAATGCCCAGTCATGTTCTAACTTTGTTGTTCCATTCGGTAAGAATTCATCCATTACACCATGGGTATAGGGTTTTACAGCAGTCGCTACTTCTTTGCCTGTTCCTACTTCAACAAGTACAGCTCTTCCTGATTGTGTACCATAGTCGACACCAATCGAATACTTAGCCATCAAAATCACCTGTCCTTTATAAGAATACGTTTACAAAAACTAATTTAAAGGGCTTTCATTTTACGATTTAATTCAATGAAAATATTATTCTTTTTTAAGTATTTATCATACGTACAAGATTGCGACGAATTGATGATAATATTATCATTAATACTTACAAGTTATTCGAATAACTCTAACTTGTACGTATAACCTTAATTAGATTTTACCATCTATCTTATTTTTTTCAATGGTATTTTAAAAATTAATTCAAGTTTTCTGGTCCACTAGTAATACGGACACGATTAAGATCAAATGCTTTTACCTTCATGTTATTATCTCGTTCCAATTAGTCATAAACTAAAATACTTTTAAGACATTCCTATTAAACTATTTTTCAATCCGTTTTTTTCCCCAAATTACGGTACCCTCTTGATTCATCCCAGTGAACACCAAGCTTCCATTCCAATTCTCCCAATCCCAGCCTGGAATAACCTTTACCGTATATTTCCAAAAATCTTTCGGGGCCACTCCGGGGTCATAGATTGACAGTTCTAAGGTGTTCTTTCCTGTTAACTTCCAACTACTTTTATCATTATGTCCCTTTATTTTTCCATTTGGTAATAGGTGAAGCTTCTTGGAATTTTGCATACCTTCATCAAAACGGTTGAGAATAATTTGCTCCCAGTTTCCAATGATATTGGACTCTGTGATTTTTTGCTCTGTTTCTCCTGCATACCGTTCAGGAGAAACAACAGGCCAGCCATCCTCTGTCCAGAACATTTTTCTTACATGTAAATGGGACCAATACTTATCCTCACCAGCCCTGGCATTGTGAATGAGGTAAAAATCATCGCCATCTTGCAGCAAGCCATTGTGTCCCGTTCCGATCCAGCCAGGATCTTTCCCAAAGGAATAAGCACCAACAAGTTTATTACCAGTATCAAAGGAATCATCACCAATGTCGATCATGTTGTTTTCGTTATAATCTAAAAAGGGTCCTGTTATGCTTTTAGATCGAGCGACTCTTACATTGTACGAATCTTCTAACCAATCATAAGAAACAGTTAAATAATAATAACCAGTATTTTGGTTATAGATGATTTCTGGCCCTTCAATACCAAAATTCATGTCCTTTCTTTGGGCGATCAGCGTACCTTCATCATCAGGATTTGCTAATTTTCCCGTATTCTTATCGACCTTTGTAATGAAAATTCCGCCGAAATAAGAACCATATACCATCCATGGATGTCCCTGTTCATCAAATGTAAGATCTGGATCGATCGCATTGACGGTATTGGCATCACCTTCTTTTGATTTAAAAACAGCACCCTCGTCCTTCCATAGTCCTTCAATTGTGTCACTTGTCGCAAGTCCAATGTAAGAGTTCCTTTTCCCCACTTCAGAGACAGAATAATATAAATAATATTTATTGTTCATCTCAACCACGGTGGGTGCCCAGAAGGTAGTCCCATGTGTCCACTCCCACGCCTCTTTAGAAACTTGGTCAAAAACACGGCCAACAAATTCCCAATGGATTAAATCCTTGGATTTTCTAATTTGGATCCCGGGAATAGGAGGTGCCCCCACCATATAATCCGTTGAAAACACATAATACCAGTCATTGGTCTTTAAAATGGCCCCATCATGAGTAAAATTAGTTGTCCACTCCTTTTCTTTATACATGACATCACTATTAACATTTTTAATCGGTGATGTTGCAGGCGGAGTTGGCAAATCAATCCCTATTAAATCACCATTCCGTTGTTGTAAGTGTTGATAACTTAAGCTAGCTAGGATCATAACCACCAATAGAAGTGAACCTATCAGTATAAATTTTGTCTTCTTTTTCATTATTTTTTCTCCTAGATTGATTGAACCAAATAAGTAATCTTAAAATTCATTTATACCTATAACAAAAGGCACTTATCAGAAAAATATGATGATAAGTGCCTTTACTCATTCGTTCTATTAAACTATAAAAATGAATTATAAATGCACCAGTAATTGATTTAGTTGTATTATCCTTTTACTCCAGAGATGGCAATTGATTCGATAATTTGCTTTTGGAATACAATAAATACAATTAACATCGGCAATAATGCAATCATCGATGCTGCCATAATAAGAGGGTAATCACTCTGAATGGCATATGATGCATTAAAGTTTGCAATAACGAGTTGCAATGTTTGTTTCTCTGGTGAGTTCAAATAAAGAATTGGACCGAGGTAGTCATTCCAAATTCCCATGAACCATAAAATTAACTGGGCAGCAACTGCCGGTTTTATGAGCGGAAAGATAATCTTGTAAAAGATTTGAAAATACGAACATCCATCAATCTTGGCCGCTTCAATAATTGAATTTGGTATACTGCTTAAAAATTGTCGTAAAAAGAAAATCATAAATATGTTACCAAACAGTCCCGGTACGATTAGAGGTAGTAAACTATCAATCCAGCCGATTTTCGAAAACATGATGAATTGCGGAATCATAACAACTGGGTAAGGAATCATAACCGATGCAAACAATAGCATGAAGATTTTATTCTTACCATTAAACTGTAATTTTGCGAAAGCAAAGGCTGCTAAGCTGGATGTAAATGTTCCAATCACAGTAACAGTGATTGCGACAATTAAACTATTTCCAATACCAGATAGCAGTGGGCCCATACTCCAAATTTCGGAGTATTTACTAAATGAAATTTCATTAGGAATCCATACTGGCGGTAAGGCAAATACATCTTCTTTCGTCTTAATAGATGTTGAAAACATCCATAACAATGGTGCTACCATAAAGATTGCACCTAGACTTAGTAAGGCAAATACTACTGTATTAGTAATTCGATTTTTTTTCTTTTCAGACATAGGTTCTGATTTAACCGACTTTTTATTTGCAACTGCAACTTCCATTTTTCAAGCCCCTTTCTATTACTCTGATATTCACCTATATTAATCCAAATCAAATGAATTTTTTTCATTTATCTTAAACTGGATTAGGGTAATAATAAAGATGAAAAGTCCCAGTACCAAGGCCATTGCAGATGCATAACCTAATTGGAAGTTACCAAATGCTTTTTGCCAAATGTAGAATACAACAGATGCTGAGCTATATTCAGGTCCACCAGTAGGTGTCATGACGTTAATCTCAGTAAAGATTTGGGCACCGCCAATAATATTCGTTACAATAATAAAGAAGGTTACTGGTTTCACCATTGGCAGGGTGATATGCCAAAATGCTTGGAATGCGTTCGCGCCATCCAATTTAGCTGCTTCATAAAAGGATTTCGGCACACTTTGAAGTGCTGCTAAATAGAGCAACATCGTATATCCTAGTCCCTTCCAGACAGCCATAATGATCAAGGCAGGTTTGACAGTAGATGTATTTTGGAGCCAGTTAGGACCTTCAATGCCAATAAGGCCTAAAAATTGGTTAACTAATCCATAATCACCATTGTAAGCCCATTGCCATAAAATGGAGATCGCAGCAATCGATGAAATAACCGGAATGTAGTAGATAACTCTAAATGTATTGGTTCCAGGGATTCCTTTATTTAACGCTAATGCTAGTAATAACGCTAGGACAATCCCGATTGGAATTCCAATCATCATAAAAATCGTGTTATACATTGATTTATAAAAATATTCATCTTGGAATAAATTCTTAAAGTTTTCTAGACCAATAAAGTTCATTTGTCCCAGACCGTTCCAGTCGGTAAAGGCTCCATAAAGCGAATAAAGTAAAGGAACCATTGCGAACAAGAGGAATCCTATAACTGGCGCTGCAATAAATAGGTACGCATATCTCTGTTCAGTTCGATAGAGCTTCGATGTCGTTTTCAACTTCCCCCACCCTTTCAATAAGCATTTAAATACTACATTTCCCTTTCTCTAAATTTCTTTTTACAAAAAAGTTAGATAAAAGGAATAAATGGTGCTAGATTCTTTTTAATAAACTAGCACCATTTACACTATGTCTGAGAGTTTTTTTACTTCTTAGTTGATTGTTTTTCTTGTTGGATTGCTGCGTCTAAAAGCTTTTGCATTTTTGGTTGTTCTTTTTTTACAAACTCAGCAGCAGTTTGCTTGCCGTCAAGTACAGGTTGAATATTCTTATAGAATTCATCATACCATTCACCAGTATAGGTAGATTCTGCAGGCCAGTCTCGGCCATAATCATTGATGATTTCTAAGAATTCTTGTTTATTTGCTGGCTTAATAGAAGAATCATTAGCCCATTCTTCAGCAACTTTCACACTATTTGGAAGCTGCACTTGTGCATCAACTAATGCTTGTTGTCCTTCTTGGTCAGCAGATAGGTACATTGCTAATTCAGCAGCTTCTTTCGGATGCTTTGTAGTAGCGCCTACACCAATTCCAAGTGAACCGATCCATGCAGATGTTTTTCCAGTTGAACCAGCTGGCCATGGTATTAAATCATAGTCAAACTTTAATTGTTCTGCATATGTTGCCATATCCCAAGGACCAACAGGGAAGAAAGCTAATTCACCCTTCATCCATCTTTGATACGTATCAAGAGTTTGTGCTTCAGAAATAGATGGAGTAATTTTGTGTACGTTTTGTTGATCTGCAAACCATTGTAATGCTTCAATGAATTTAGGATCATCTATAGCAACTTTTGTTTTTGTTTCATCCAACCAATCTGCTCCATTACTCCAAACAAATGGTGCTAATGACCATTGAACGTTAAAACCAGTAGCAAATTGATCAGATTTTCCATCGCCATTTGTATCTTGAGTTAATTTTTTCGATACATCAATAAATTCATCCCAAGTATATGGTTTATCTTTGTCAGGTAGTGGAATACCTGCTTTTTCAAACATGTCTTTATTGTAACCTAGTGCAAATCCACTAAGATCTTTTGGTAATCCATAGATAGCACCTTTACCATTTGTTTTACCATCATAACGGTATTTATTAATACCTTTTTCCCAAATATCCTCTAATTTAACATCTTTTGAGCCTTCAACATATTTTGTGATATCTTGTAGAATACCAGAGTTTACATATGCTTTTACTTGAGCTGGATTATAGAAGAAAACATCTGGAATTTTGTGTCCTGCAATCGCTGCCTTTAATTTCGTATCATATTGGTCAGGAGCAACAGAGACAACATTAACTTTTACATCCTTATGAGATTGTTCGAATTTCTTAACAGTAGCTTTATAAGCGTCCAACTCTTTAGGCTGACCACGGAACATAAAGGTAAGTTCAGTTTTACCGCCGCTCTTTCCATCGCCTGAGCTTGAGTTTGAACAACCTGCGAGAATTGAACTGATGACCATAATCGCAAGCAACATCATTGTACCTAGCTTTTTAGATGCTTTAAACAAGTAAATCCCTCCAATAAAATTGATATACTAACTTAGAAGAGCAATTAAACAGAAGCATTGTAAGCGCAAACAGTTTACTAAAAAAATTAAAACATAATTGCAGTGATTGGTAAGTAATTCTATTAACCTATTTAGTTTAGATGTACGGATATGTCTGCGATTACATAAAAATCCCTCCTAAAAAAACTCAATTATTTAAATTAACCAAGTCTCGTCTATAATTTCTGGGTCTTTTTTCTCGTTTCCAGTGAAAATTTGAAAGCGTATTCTCTATAGTTCAAATAGTAATATACCTGTTCGTACATGTCAATCATTTTAATGTTAAAAAATAAATTTATGTACGGACGTGTCTTAAATCTTATTTTGGTATAGGTACAAGTATAGTTCAAAATTTTGGTACAACTTTTATACAGTCGTTCAAATATCTTCTATAATATTTAGCGTGGCTAATAAAACACCTATATCCAGCTATTTTTCCAGTTGGTTTGTTAAAATTCCTAATTAATTGTCCACAATTTGGATGTGTCGCTAATAATTAATTTGTAGAGTAAGAAACTGATTT
>NZ_JAGGQX010000021.1:0-30794 GCF_018613095.1 Bacillus sp. ISL-75 | reverse complement strand
AAGAAAGTTGATTCGCTCATTTGTTACGTTGGCTTAGCTTCAATAAATGAAGCTATTAGTTATTGTTTGTTTACACGTCTTTGTTTGTTTAGTTTTCAAAGAACAAATTCGCTTATTAAAGAAGCGACAAAATCTATCGTATCGCATTTCTATTAATTTATCAATTAAAAAATATTTCCATTTTTAAAAGATTGATACTAATAAAAAGCTTTTAAATAGTGTTTTTCAAAAAGTGACGAAAAATAATATATCACATTATCCTTATCAGTATCAATAAAAAATTAATATTTTTGACCGCCTCAAAGTAAAGCGCTTGAGGAAATCTCTAGCGCTTACTCAACACTGAATATTTATATAGAACCTATGTGGTTGGCCGTGTTTTTTCAGCTTTTTTGTTCTGCGGTTTCATTTCGGAAGCAAATTCAGAACTAGTTAGACTTTTTGCACTTTGTAGCCCTGATTTTGTTTTTATATTCCGTTTAGTCATGTTTTCACCACCACTCTTAAAGTTCCTATTAATTTATCCAATCAGCAGAAAAAGATGCGGTGATTCGAACGAGAATTTATTTCTTCTTTATAAGGAATTACATTAATTTTCGATGAATCGGACAATATATATATGTGCTGTGCTTAAACGAAAGGTGGCACTTGGATATGAATAAAATAACTTATACACTGAGGAGGGCAACAATGGGAATTTTAAGTGGAAATCCTAAAGAAGAGCCATTGCACTATGGTGAAGTTTTCGATATCTGGTCTTCACAATTAGTTGGAAATAGTATGATTGCTGGTTATCAAACGATGTTAAACCATACAGGGGACGATGATCTAAAAAAGTTATTAGTTGAAGCAATTGAAACCTGCCAGCAACAAAAGAAACAAGTGGAAGAACTTTTAAAAGAAAATGGTATTGGTTTACCACCAGCTGCTCCTGAGCCTCCTGAAGCATGCTTAGAAGAAATACCGGTTGGAGCAAGAATCCCGGATCCAGCCATTGCAGCGACACTTTCTGCTGATCTTGCTGCTGGCTTAGTAGGTTGCAGCCAGGTTATTGGTAAGTCCATTCGGGAAGATGTTGCCATGATGTATGGTCAATTCCATAACCAAAAGGCAGTGTTAGGAGCAAAAGTCCTTCGGTTGAACAAAGAAAAAGGCTGGCTAATCCCACCTCCACTGCATCTTAATAAACATCACGATTGCTAATAAACTTAAAAGTCAATTACCCTTATTGTAAATAAACACGGTTAGCTTTAACCGTGTTTCCTTATTCCCTTATAGCCTGCAGTATCCTTTTACATTTCAGGTGGACTTTATATGTGCGTATTTCAAACTGCATGTTATTACCCAACTTATATCCAATGATCTGGAATTCTTAAAGCAGATGGTAATTTGGTAGTACTATCTCCCAATGCCGAATTGACTTGTGCTTGTGTGAGAAAGATACTTCCGGTCAGATCAGCACCACGTATATCAGCATCTCTAAAATCTGCACCAATCAGATCTGTTACTCGCATATCAGATTTCCGGAGATCCGCCGCAATTAGTAACGCTCCTCTTAAATTAGCTCCCTTAAGGTCAGCACCTTTTAATTTTGCACCAAAAAGGTCTTTCCCCCTTCTTTTGTCTTTCCTAGGTGAAACTTTAGCACGGACAAGTTCACTAGTACGGAGAAGTAAATCATTAACGACCACTCGATGCGCTGGTACATTAAGCTCTATGATAGATTTTGGATTCAGATGAGTAAGATGCTCCGTTTCTTCTAGTACTGACTGCAAATCTTTATGGATAGGCTGTGCATCTTCTAAGCTAAGCGCTTCATTTAAGTAACAAAGCATCTCGTGAAGTTGTTGCATAATTGGAAATATATTAAACATTTCTTTAGCTATGGCTGGGTCATCCCGCCAATCCCTTCCATAGTATGTCACTTGTGATACCTTTTGACCTGCACCAAAGCATTCATATCCAACACAGCCTCTAAATCCTTCTTCTCTGAGATTTTTATGGATACCACAACGATAATCTGAATGTAAATTGGGACAAGGAGTACCTGCTTCTTTATCAAATGCAAAATCAGCCGATTTTGCATAGGGCAGCGCAACACAGCATAGTCCAAAACAATTTTCACAGTCCGCACTAAATTTTTTAAGATTAGCGTTGTTTTCTTCTATTTGACTAGACATATCTACACATCCTTTAATGTAAATCAGCTATTGCGCCAAGTTATTTATTAATCTTCTATGCTTCTAATTTAACACAAAAAACCCTCTCATCCGCAATAGATAAGAGGGTTTATAATCTATAAATCATTCAGGAAAGTGCTTTTCTCTTTAGCGCCCTACTGTTTAAATTATTACCATTCCAAAAAGCCATACTGGTAGCAATTAATAATAAGATACCTGTTACGATAAAAACACTTTGAACCGGGAACATTCCACCGAGGAATCCTCCAATAATCGGCCCAATCATCCCGCCTAGTTGGTTAGCAGTTTGATTCAAACTAAATGCTCTGCCACGGAAATCTTCTGGGGTCGACTTTACAACAAGCCCATTTAACGCTGGGAAGACTGCACAGAAAAATATCCCAAATACAAAGCGAATGAACGAAAATCCCCAAATCTCACTAAATAAAACTTGAGCAATTGTTCCTAATCCGCCGCCCAATAACCCGATAAATAAAACACGTTGAAATCCAACTTTGTCCGCCCATTTCCCCCATAATGGAGCAAATAGAGCACTAGCGATTCCAGGCAGAGAGAACACTACACCCGCTAATAATGAGGCATTTTCAGACGACCCACCCAGTTTCACGATATATAAAGGGAGCACGGGCTCAATCGTCATCACGGAACAACTAGTGAGAACAGTTAGAATAAGGACGAGTAAAAAAGGGCGATTGGACAATGCCACTTTAAAGTCGGTCTTAATAGAACCCCGAACCTTACTAGGAGTAAAATTTTCCTCAACTACCCAAAAGATGATGAGGAGCGTGGCAATAAAAACAATCATTCCTGCAGTAGCAAAGGCCAAGCGATTACCGACTAAATGAGAAATCCCCCCTCCTAACAAGGGACCAAGAATCGTTCCTGATGCTGATGCGGTAGAAATCAAGGAAAGGGCATACCCTACTTTATTATTAGGAGTATTGGTCCCTATCAAAGCGATTGAACCAGGAATGAATCCACTAAGTAATCCTTGCAAAATGCGCAGAACTAATATTTCATAGGGATTCGTAACAAAAGCCATTAACGTATAGATGACAAAGAGGACAAATCCTGCACGGATTATCATCGGTTTTCTTCCATACTTATCTGCCATCCTTCCCCAAAACGGGGATGCAATCGCTCCTGCAAAAAAGGCGGAACTAAATAATAATCCTGACCACATTTCCGTATTTTCGTGCACACCAATTTGCAGAAGAAAAATTGGTAAAAAGGGAATGACCATGGAAAAGCTTGCTGCTGTAAAAAAGACCCCAATCCAAAGCACCCATAAATTCCGCTTCCAGTTTAGCATGCATTCCATCTCCAATATTTGATCAATTTAGTACCAATTTTCTTCCTAACCAATGATCATTTTATTTTGGTTAATAATAACATACTGTTCATTTATTTTCACTTCCGAAATATTTGTATACAGAAATACATGGATTCTATGAAAGAATAGCATTTCTTTCTACCACTAAAAAAAGACCAGGATTCCTGATCTTTTGAGCTGATATTTTAAATTAAAGGGTTTTTTCTTTTCCGGAATTTTTCCTGACTGCATGAACTAGGAATGTTCCTGAGAATACCGCAATTAATATGGAAAAGAAAACAAATTCATCTAATTGGTATCCAAATGCAGAAATGATCATTTTTATCGCGATTATTGCAATTAAGATAAACGCGGTAGTTTCTACTTCAGGAACCTTTTCAATCAATGTTAGGAATAGTTGAGCTACCCCTCGCATCATTAAAATCCCGATCACACCACCTAGAAAGAGGACCCACTCTTGATTAGAAACTCCAAATGCCGCAATTACACTGTCCAAACTAAAGGCAATGTCCATTAACTCAACCGTTAACACCGTTCTCCAAAATCCCATTTTTTTATTCGGGACTTCATCTTCGCCTTCATTATTCTTGATAAAGTTTTGAATGACAATCCAAAGTAAGTAATGACCACCGACAATTTTTATCCAACCAATATTAATTAAAGTAACTCCTACACCTATTGCTAAAATTCGGAAAAGATACGCACCAAAAATACCGTAGAATAGGGCTTTCTTTCGTTGATCTTTAGGTAATTTTTTCACTAAAATAGCTAAAACAAGGGCGTTATCGGCAGATAATAGCCCTTCAAGAACAACAAGAGTCCCAATGACTCCCCAACTAGCTGGATTAGAAAATACTTTTTCAAAAGCTTCTAGTGAAAAAAATGAACTATAGCTATTGATAATTTCCTGTAGAAATTCCATTTTTTCTCCCTTTCCATTACTTTTTTTACTTTAAGCTTCTCAGTTCAAATTCTATACTTCCGGTGCTTGTCCCTCATTCGCCCCATTTGATGTTGTCCCTTTTCACACATCCTACTTTATATGTATGTATAGCCCTGAAATTAATGAACCAAAAACATCCCTACCTTTAAATGCGATTATTTATTTTTACTATTTGCTAGAAAAATGAGCAACAAAGGTATTGATCACGGAAATGCCAAGCTAAATTTATAAATTTATCCTAATCAAAAAGACGATTCAGTCCCGAATCGTCTTTTTTCATGCTTTTTATCTGTAAGTTTTATTCTATATGGTTAATAAAATCACCCAAACATTCAAACTAACTTTTTACTCATGGTGTACCAAATCACTCCGCCATGGTGGGAGCTTGAAACCCCATTGTTGAGGTATCCATGGTTTTCATAGAAGTGAATTAAGTCAGCTTTACAGGTAAGTGTCATCGTCTCACGTTTTTTTGAACATGCATCTTTTTCTATATGTGCAAGTAACGCAGATGCCACACCACGTTTTTGAAAATGCGGGGACACCGCTAATCCTAAAATACTTTGATGACCGCCAGACACAGGATTCTCCCTTATATCACTAAAGAGATCATCTGTAATGTATGCATGATCAATGACAGGACCATTGACTAGACCAACAATCACGTCCTTCTCTTCAGCTACAAAAAAAGTATCTGAAATGGATTGAATGCGCTTTTCAAAAGCTTCTTTCGTCGCTGCTTCCTCTTTTGTAAAACAAAGTTGTTCAATGACTACTAGTTCAGGTAAATCTTCGATTTCTACGTTTCGTATTTTTAACATATCTATCATTCCTCCAACCTAATTAATTATATCAATAATTCGATCAAATAAATTTACCTAAGTGTCCTTTACGGGCTCGTCTTAATTACATACACTAAAACAATTCAACAGTTTGGGAGTGAAATAAATGTATTCAAACTTAGTTACAAATGTTAGAACAGCCTTGGCTTACACGGTACAGGCCATTCGATTTGCCGATAGTGCCTTAATCCTTTTTTTAGAAATGTCCGCATTTCCTTTACCACCAAATCCAATTAAAGTACAATTCTACCAAGATGTCGTCGATAATCTCACAGAGGCTTACCTTGCCATGAAAGCTTTACCTTTCGATACTCATTTTCCTAGTGATCCTGTTTTTCCAAATGCCCCTATTGTTCCCCAAAGCCAAGATAACCAACACCTTATTCATCTATCCGACAACCGCATCTCACTGGCATTAGATAAGACGGAAGATTCCATTAACTATCTTGACCAAGCGATTCTGTTAAGCGGTGACAATGATCGACTTAATGGGCAGCTCTTTTTCATTAAACTAAGTTTAATAGCTGCACGAGACGCACTCGTTTCAGGTCTAAATGAACCGGATTTTGATAACCATTAATCTTTACCGACGACTCTATTTTTCTATGGTGACGGGCACGATTAACCTCTAATTGTTACCGTCGAATCCTTTTTTCTATGGTGGCTGGCACAATTATCCTTTATGAAGGACATAAGTCTCAACTGACGCTAGAGATTTGTCCTTCATAAGTGCCGCTTACTGATGCTTTTAATTTTCCATTAATAATTCCTCCTTATTTTCTTACCAATTGAATGAAATGCCTTTACATATAGGTTGACCTAACTTCTGGCGGGATGTATAATTCAAACATAAGTTTAATCTTTAAACAAAAGTTTATAAGGTCGTTTTACTTAACCAAACAAACATCATTAGGGGGTACATATTTTGAAAAAACAAAAAGTTGGAATGACACTATCACTTGTTCTTGCTGCAGGTACACTGTTAGGCGCTTGTGGAAAAAGTAATGACAACAAAGGCGATGAAGCAGCCAAAGGCAGTGGGAATGATCAAACTTTCACTGCTGCAATGGTGACTGATATCGGGGGTGTTGATGACAAATCATTTAACCAATCATCTTGGGAAGGTCTCAAAAGTTTTGGCGAAGAAAACGGTTTGAAAAAAGGTAAAGGCGGTTACGATTACCTTCAATCCAAATCGGATGCCGATTATACAACAAACTTAAATAAACTTGCTCGTGAAGGATTTGACTTAGTTTATGCGATCGGCTTCTTGATGCCAGCAGCAGTTGAGGAAATTGCAACCCAGCAAAAAGATTCCAAATTTGCAATCGTTGATGCTGAAGTAAAGCAGCCAAACGTTGCAAGTATTTTATTCAAAGAGCAAGAAGCTGGATTCCTTGCTGGAATAGCAGCGGCTAAAACAACAAAATCTAACCATATCGGATTTATTGGCGGCATGGAAATTCCAGTGGTTGAACGTTTCGAATCTGGTTTTTTAGCCGGGGTTAAAGCTGCTAAACCTGAGGTAAAAGTGGACGTGCAATATGCAGGTGCGTTTGACAAGGCAGAACTTGGTCAAACAATCGCTTCTAAAATGTATTCTTCTGGTGCGGACGTAATTTTCCACTCCGCAGGGGGAACTGGTGTCGGTTTATTCAAAGAAGCAAATGACCGAAAAGCAAAAGACCCTGGCAAAGATATTTGGGCTATCGGTGTAGACCGCGATCAAGCTGATATGGGTAAAGATGTGGTTCTTACATCTGCTTTAAAACGTGTTGATGTAGCTGTTAAAGACCTGGCAACAAAAACAAAAGAAGGTAATTTCCCGGGCGGCGAAGTTGCGCTATTTGGTTTAGCAGAAGATGGTGTTGGCTTAGCCCCTATCAATGCAAAAGCTACTAACAAAGCGGAAATTGAAGCTGCCATAAAAGAATGGGTTGAAAAGATTAAATCAGGTGATGTAAAAGTTCCTGAATCACGTAAAGAATTAAAAACTTTTAGTCCAAAGTAATCATACTGATTAGGAAGATTAAATGGGGTGAGTTTGTGCCTGAAAAAATGAATGATAAAGAACAATTGATTATCGATTTAATACGTAAGAACCCCTATGTTTCTCAGCAAGAACTGGCTGAAATATTAGGCTTATCCAGGCCTTCCATTGCAAATATTATTTCTGGCTTAATTAAAAAAGGTAATATTCTAGGCAGAGCTTATATTCTTAGTGAATCACAACATGTTATATGTATAGGCGGGGCTAATATTGACCGTAAATTCCATATCAAAGACAAAGCCCAGTTAGGTACTTCCAATCCGATTTACGCCACTCAGAATGCCGGCGGGGTTGCCCGGAATATCGCTGAAAATCTAGGGCGACTTGGAATGGACGTATCACTTATTTCTACATGCGGCGCCGATAAGGACTGGTCGGTCATTGAAGATTCATCATCTATTTACATGAACTTAGAAACCGTGACCCAATTTCCTGAAAAATCAACAGGTTCCTACACGGCTGTTTTAGACTCTAGCGGAGAATTAGTTATTGCGTTAGCGGATATGGAAGTGTATGAGGCCATCACACCTGATTTACTGCTTAAACATGACGTACAATTAAGTCACGCCAAATGTATTATGGTCGATTTAAACTGTCCGAAAGAAACGATTCAATTCCTGTGTCATTTCGCAAATAGCCATGATTTACCGATTGTGTTAATACCCGTTTCATCGCCAAAGATGAATCGATTACCAGATAATTTAGAAGGTGTTACATGGCTCATTACGAACCGAGATGAATCTGAAACTTACTTCCAAACTGAAATCAAGAACGAGGAAGATTGGAAGAACGCACTAGAAAAATGGCTGGCACTAGGAATAGCCAATGTGGTTATTACGAATGGAAAACAAGGCTCGATGATAGGTAATAAAAAAGAAGGAATTTTTCATGTACCTTCTATTGAAATTAATGAAGTCGTTGATGTAACGGGTGCAGGAGACGCTTTTTCCTCCGCTGTTATTTACTCTTGGTTAGAAGGTAAATCGTTGATCGAAATTGCTAAAGCTGGGAGTATGAATGCTTCTAAAACACTGCAATCATCTTATACAGTTAGACAGGATTTATCAGCAGAACAACTACAAAAAGACATGGAGGAATTATCATGAAACAATACATTACTTTATCTGAAGAAGTACGTATCGCCAAGGAACAAGGAAAACCAATCGTTGCCTTAGAGTCTACAATTATCTCACATGGTATGCCATACCCACAAAATGTGAAAACCGCACGTGAAGTGGAACAAATTATCCGTGATAATGGTGCTGTTCCGGCAACAATAGCAATCGTTGATGGTAAAATTAAAATTGGATTATCCGATGAAGAGTTAGAGATGTTCGGTAAGAGTACGGATGTAGCAAAAGCATCTAGACGTGATTTAGCTTATTTACTCGCTACAAAAAAACTGGGGGCAACAACAGTAGCCGCAACGATGATTTGTGCCGAGGCTGCAGGAATTAATATTTTCGTAACTGGTGGTATTGGCGGTGCTCACCGTGGTGCAGAGACTACCATGGATATCTCTGCAGACCTAGAAGAACTCGGACAAACCAACGTGGCCGTCATTTGTGCAGGTGCCAAATCGATTCTAGATTTAGGGTTAACAATGGAATATCTTGAAACAAAAGGCGTACCTGTTATTGGTTATCAAACCGATGTACTCCCTGCCTTCTATACGCGCAATAGTGAATTCTCAGTGAACTTCCGTGCAGAAGATGCGGAAACAATCGCCTCGACGTTAAAAGTTAAATGGGATTTAAACCTAAAAGGCGGCGCAGTGATTGCCAACCCAATACCTGAAGAATTCGCTATGGATGAAAAAACCATTACTAACGTAATTGAAGCAGCTTTAAAAGAAGCAGAAGAAAAACACATATCCGGTAAAAATGTAACGCCATTTTTACTAGGTAAGGTGAAAGATTTAACTGAAGGTAAGAGCCTAGATGCAAACATTGCTTTAGTTAAAAACAATGCAGTAGTGGGAGCTCAAATAGCTGTAAGTTTTAATGGTATGAAATAAGGATTGAAAAACAACTTTTCCCGGCAGGAGCCTCATGCTTGCAGACACAATCTAGCTTCTAGATGAGTCTGCAAGCTTTTTTATTGATATAGGATTCTTTTGGAAGTTTAGCTTCTATTTTACACATGAAAATATTAAAAAGAGCGGAATCCTCATCCTTCGTTTATACTCACCTTCATTCCTAAATTCTTCTGGTCTTGGAGTACCTTCTCTTAAATCATCAATCTTAATTAATTCCAACTGAATGACTTCTTCTTTCTAACAATATCGTATCACGCCATACGCCATCCATTTTTCCAATACGATCTCGCCTTCCAACTTTCCGAAACCCAAACTTAAGATGTAATTTGAGACTGGATATATTTTCAGGAAAAATCCCAGATTGTAATGTCCAGTATCCGTACTGTTCACTAATTTCAATTAAAGATTTTAATAGTTTACTACCAATACCCTTCCCTTTACTATTTTGTCCAACATAAATACTTACTTCAGCCACACCAGCATAAACACATCGACTGGAGACTGGGCTTAACGCCGCCCATCCTAAAACTTTACCATTTAAACGTGCGACAAGACGGCACTCTAAGATATGCCCCATATCCCAATCTTCCCATGAAGGTGGCTCTTTTTGAAATGTTGCATTTCTAGTCGCAATTCCTTCTTGGTAGATTTCACGAACCTGATCCCAATCCTCATTTTGCATATTATCTATAATAATAAAATTTTCCATTGTTCCACCTGAATTAAATTATTTATTTTGATTTAACTTCTTCAATAATAGATTCCCCCTCACTTTTGTCGGAATCTGTCCATTTCCACTTCTCATGTAATCTAATTCTTCCATCTGGCAGAGTTTCTGGCGTAGAGAAACATTGTCCGCCTCTTATTTCGTTCTTTGTATTTACATGGTTATATCTAAACTGTAAACTGCCATTTTCCTCAACTATTCCAATAAGTGTTCCTTTTACAATGTCTCCTCCATAATATGTTGCTGAAAGTATTTTTCCTTCTTGTTGGTACTCAAAAAATGTTTCTAATGAAACCTCACCGTTAGCTGTATTTTCGACTGAAACAAATTTCCGTCCATTGTAATTTATCAACATTCAACCCCCTAGTAGTTTTAATATTCAAACATTTTATCACATCTTTTATACATTTTGAAAAAGAAATATTACTTAGACTATCTCAAATAGTGAAGAGCTAGGAATGCAAGAATAATAAATAATAACAACTATCAAAGTCGAATATTCTCAAAATGTTCTACAGTTGGAAATGGGTCATAGAAACGATGTAATATTTTTTTCCATTCTTGATACTCGTTTGCATGCCTAAATCCAACAGTATGATCCTCTAATGTTTCCTACTTTACCAATAACAAATATTTCCCCTTAACTTCTAAACAACGCTGTAATTCGTGAGTTATGTAACCTTTCATTGAAGCAATGATATCTGATGCCTGACGAAATGCTTCCTCATATTCCTTTTCCATTCCTAACCTTAAGCATAGCTGCTTCCAATATCATCTAATTCCCCCTAAAATAGATTTGCCTTGGCTGTTTTGAAAAATTCGACATAAATCTATTTTTTTCCTTTATTACAGTCAAATAATTCTTAAGAAAGTCGCTTATATGTATTTTTCATCACATCTTCTTTTAACAATCGGATGTACAATCGTAGTGAATCTATTAAAAGAAAAGGGGCATAGTCTATTTATTTATCGGAATCTATACATAATCGTTTAGGAGGTTGTTTTTTTGTTCAATTTACTAATATTCGTTTTAATTGCTATTACTCTAATGCTATTGAGTCTTTTTATTGATGGGCTAATGAGGTTGTATAAGCAAGAAAAGGAAGATAAAAAAATATTGTCAGAGATGGCATGGAAGGTTATTTAGATCAAACATTTGGAATTGGACCGGTTAAAATATTTAAAACAATGTTTGATGCCGATGGCAATGTAAGATATTTGGTTTATTTGCCGCAGTACGAATGGTTCAAAACTCCAAATTACAAATGGTATGAAGTGTATGCCACCAAAAACGGATTTCAACATACTGAAATCGAAGGATGATTTCATTCATATTGACAAAGAACGCCCCATTTCTATGGGGTGTTCTTTGATTTATTAGGTATCTAGCCTTGCATGGGACAACTATTTTACACAGTAATATTCGGAAAAACTATTTTATAATTCTGTCGATTGGGCTTTAGATGTGTTTTGTACTTGTGTTACGGCCGTTAAAGCAGACGAAATTTCGTTTGATGCCTGTTTCATCGCTTCCTGGGCGAGAGTAGGATCGGAATTTGCTTTTTCAATTGCTTTTGTTAACAATTCTTGGGTTAGTGTTACATTTGCTTTTGCTTGGTTTAGTTGATTGACATCAATTTGTGGCATGAGTTTCTCTCCTTTTGTTTCGGCTGTGTTAAACTAGTTTGTTGACTTCGCTCCAGGCGCTTCGCTTTCCGCGGGCGGGCACAATATTAACAATAACCTTTAACACAGCCTTTGTTTTAAATTACTTCTATATCATCACCATGCATTTTATTTTTATTTAAGGTAAAAATTACCTCAAAAAAAATGCCTCGGAGTTTCCTCCAAGACATTTTTTACAATTTTTATTCATTCTTACTTAACA
Source organism: Bacillus sp. ISL-75 (assembly GCF_018613095.1). Taxonomy (NCBI): domain Bacteria; kingdom Bacillati; phylum Bacillota; class Bacilli; order Caryophanales; family Bacillaceae; genus Bacillus; species Bacillus sp. ISL-75. The sequence goes on along the minus strand of NZ_JAGGQX010000021.1, from coordinate 18,772 downwards.
TTTTCGATAATGGTTGCTACACCTTGTCCTCCACCGACACATAACGTAGCTAAACCATAGCGGTTTTCTCTTTTCTTCATTTCATGAATTAAAGTCACCAAAATTCTTGCTCCACTTGCACCGATGGGGTGACCAAGTGCAATCGCACCACCATTAACATTTAACTTTTCTTTATTAAATTGAAGCTCGCGATCTACTGCAATCGATTGTGCCGCAAATGCTTCGTTTGCTTCAATTAATTCAATGTCTTCTAAAGATAAAGACGCTGTTTTTAGAGCTTTTTTCACTGCAGGGACAGGACCGATTCCCATAATACTCGGATCCACACCTGCAGTAGCATTTGCTTTAATTGTTACTAGAGGAGTGACGCCTAATTCTTCTGCCTTTTTACGGCTCATCACTACAAATGCTGCCGCACCATCGTTAATTCCTGAAGAGTTAGCAGCAGTAACAGATCCATCCTTTTTGAATGCAGGACGAAGCTTACCCAATCCTTCTGCAGTCGTTCCAAACCGTGGGAACTCATCTTGGCTGAATAATGTCACTTGTCCTTTACGGCCAGGTACCTCAACAGGGACAATTTCATCAGCAAATCGATTGGATTCAATCGCTGCTTGTGCCTTTTGCTGACTCCACGCTGCAAATTCATCTTGTTCAGCACGTGTGATTTCATATTTCTCAGCAAGATTTTCAGCTGTAGTTCCCATATGATAGTCATTTTCTGCACACCATAATCCGTCTTTAATCATACTGTCTAAAATTTTCTGATCGCCCATTTTAAATCCATTTCGTCCGCCTTTTAACAGATGTGGAGCTTGACTCATATTCTCCATACCGCCTGCAACAACCACTTCTGCCTCTCCAGCAAGAATCGCTTGTGTTGCTAAGTGAACAGCCTTTAATCCTGATCCACAGACCTTATTAATTGTCATAGCTGGTGCCTCTTGAGGAATACCTGCAGCAAGGGAAGCTTGTCTTGCCGGATTTTGTCCAACTCCTGCTTGTAAAACATTCCCCATAATCACTTCATCTACATCATTAGGATTAATTCCAGCTTTTTGAATAGCTGCTTTAATTACAGTAGATCCTAACTGTACAGCCGAAACATTTTCTAAACCCCCTAAAAAACTACCAATTGCTGTCCTTACCGCACTTACAATTACAACTTCATTTACAGTCATTCTGATTTCCTCCAAAAAGTGATTTATGTATTCGAATAATAATTCCTCTCAAATTTTACTACATTTCGCGGTATTTTTCGTGACAAACTATTCGACAAATTCTGAGTTTTTTTATTTATCGCTATAAAAAAATTAAGATCTTGACCTGACATATTCAACGTGTATCCCCTTTAAAAAAGGCCTAGAAAAACCACTATTGGCAAAGTAAAAGGTGTAATTACATCGATTGAAAATATTAAAAAAACAGGCAAAAAAAATTCTGTTAAACTTTAGGATAAATTGACATGTTTTGTAGAAAAATTTTTGAGATTATACTAACTTGGCATTTGAACAAATGAATGGACGATAAGAATATGACCGAACCTCCATATATTGTAATATAGCAATTTAGTAATAGCAGTTACCATAATAAACCAAAAAGAGAGAAAATCATTATTTTCTCCCTCAATTTGCAGCTATATTGTCTAAATAACTAATCCGCCATCCACACTTAAGATGGTTCCGTTAATATAATTCGCCTTATCTGAAGCCAAGAATACATATGCTGCGGCAATATCTTCTGGTTTGCCAAGCTTCCTAAGCGGAGTCTTTTCCTTCATATATTGAAGCACTTTATCTGGCACCGCTGCAGTCATACCTGTTTCAATGAAACCTGGAGCAACTGCATTGACTCGGATCCCCTTAGGGCCAAATTCTTTTGCCCAGCTTTTCGTCAGCCCAATGACGCCCGCCTTTGTCGCAGCATAATTCGTTTGACCAATATTCCCATATAAACCAACGACGGAAGATGCGTTAAGAATAACGCCCGACCCCTGCTTTAACATATTAGGAGCTACAGCCTTCGTGCATTTAAAAACACCTGATAGATTGACAGAAATGACTCTTTCCCAATCCGATTCCTCCATCTTTGTTAAAAAACCATCAAGTGTAATTCCGGCATTGTTAATTAAGATATCGATTCGGCCATGCTTACCTATTGTGGATTGAACCATTTCTTCTATCTGGGTGCTGTCCGTTACATCGACTTTATAAAATTCTACTTTTTCATGATTCAATTCTTCTAATGCAGATTTACCAGCCGACTCATCATAATCACAGATGACGACGTTTGCACCCTCTTGGAGAAATTGTTTAGCCGTTTCTTTTCCAATCCCCTGTGCACCACCTGTAATTAACACAACCTTTTCATTAAACTCCAAAATATATCACCTCGTTTTTTTCTTTTCAGAATAGACCTCTGCACAATCAGCATCCCTAGGCAAATGAGAAAAGAAATCCAAAACAAAAAAGTGGCAATGAAACTAGCCTTTGGACAAAATTAAATCCATTTTTACCCATATTATGATGGATTATCGGTAATTATCACTCTTGTTAAAATACTTTACAATTCGCAAGAAAGTGAGAAATTTGTCAAAAAATGAAGAAATGTATTTTAATAATTTTTAATCTTTCACCTTTTAAAATTTCGATGAAGTTAGTATGATAGATAGGTCAACAAAACAAATGTAGGAGGAAAAAAATGAGCACAGACTTTAATTTTTATGATATGTGGAAGGATCTTTATTCACACTCCAGTAAGTTATTCGATGAGAAAGTAAGCAATGATTTCCCTTCTCAAGGCATGGGACAGGTATTGGAGATGAATCTTCAATTAAAAAAAATGATTGATGAATCAACGTTAAAATATTTAGAATTTATGAATGTACCAACTCGAAATGACATTGCTAACATTTCTTCGCTGATTGTCAATGTCGATGCAAAAGTAGATGATTTAGAAGAAAGATTGGAAGAGAACTTGGATAACCAAGACCAAGAGTCATTTAAAGCAGAATTGTCGAATTTAAAAAAGGATATGAAGAATTTAGATCAAAAATTGAACCAAATCCTTAATGTGTTAAAAACACCAGAAAAAGCGAAATAGAAACGCATTACATAATGCATGTAAAACCAAGAAATTTAGTAAACTATCAGTATTATTTTTACAACTACAATAGATGGGGTGGACAACAATGACAGAATTAAAAGATAAAGTAGCAATCGTAACAGGCGGCAGCAGAGGAATCGGTGCATCAATTGCATTGGAACTGGCTAAAAATGGTGCGAAAGTTGTCATTAACTATAATATTCGTAAAGAACTAGCAGATAAAGTAGTCGCAGAAATAAATGAATTTGGCGGAGAAGCATACGCTGTTCAAGCAGATGTTTCTGAAAGTAATGAAGCAGCATACCTTGTACAAGAAACAATCAACCATTATGGCAAATTAGATATCCTGATTAATAATGCAGGAATTACAAGAGACAGCACGTTCAAAAAATTGAAAGAAGAAGATTGGAAAAAAGTAATTGATGTTAATTTAAACAGTGTTTTCAACAATACATCTGCGGCTTTACCTTATCTTCTTGAATCAGATGCAGGCCGCATCATCAACATTTCGTCTATTATTGGGCAAGCAGGCGGGTTTGGACAAACAAACTATGCTGCCGCAAAAGCAGGACTAATTGGATACACTAAATCTCTCGCTCTTGAACTTGCTAGAAGTAAAGTAACAGTTAATGCGATTTGCCCAGGATTTATTGGAACCGAGATGGTCCAAGCCATTCCTGAAAAAGTTCTTGCAGGAATCGTTGAAAAAGTACCACAAAAACGCTTAGGTAAACCAGAAGAAATCGCTCGTGGTGTTGTTTTCCTATGTAAAGATGGTGACTATATTACTGGTCAGCAATTAAATATTAACGGTGGACTTTACATGTAAGTGTCATGAATGTACAAACTTCTTTATATATTAAAAGAGTAAATAAATCATGTAAGGAGTGAACAATCATTAACGCTCAAATGCTAAAAGAATGGAATGAGATGCTAGAGGCTACACCTCAAAAGTATCAAGAGATGTACCAACGTGTAATAAGGGCATCTCAAGTGTTAACGACCGATGCCGAGCCCGAGGTAGCACCTACACCGAAGGAATTAGTTTGGACTAGAAATAAAGCAAAACTCTATCGGTATATATCTGATCAGCCAAAAAAACATAGAACCCCACTTCTATTCGTTTATGCTCTAATTAATAAGCCTTATATATTGGACCTTACCAAAGGTGGTAGTTTAATAGAATTTATGGTTGAACGTGGGTTTGATGTTTACCTTCTTGACTGGGGTACACCAGGTTACGAAGATAGACATATGAAACTGGATGATTATATTATGGACTATATACCACGTGCCGTTCGTAAAGTAATGAGAAGATCTAATGTTGAGGAAGTATCGATCCTTGGTTATTGCATGGGTGGAACGATCACGTCTGCATTTGCAGCATTACACCCTGAATTGCCAATCCGCAACCTCATCTTTATGACTAGTCCTTTTGATTTTGACAATAGCGGCGCATATGGTGCGATGTTAGATGAGCGATATTTTAATATTGATAAAGTGGTAGAAACCCTTGGTGTGATTCCACCAGAAATGATTGACTTTGGAAACAAAATGATCAATCCAATGGGAACCAACTTTGGACCATTTATTAGTCTTGTTGAGCGTGCTGACAATGAAAATTTCATAAAGAGCTTTAAACTACTGCGAAAATGGTTAAACGACGGAATTTTATTCCCTGGTGAAGCCTACCGTCAGTGGATTAGAGACTTTTATCAAAAAAACAAACTGATAAAAGGTGAAATGGTTATTCGTGGTCAAAAGGTCAAACTGGAAAATATCAAGGCAAATGTGCTCAACTTAGCTGGGAAAAACGACCTCATTGCCCCACCGCATCAAGTTGAAGCATTGATGAACAAGATTTCTAGTGAAGATAAACAATTTAAAGTTTTACCTGTCGGGCATACCTCCATTACTTATGGCAGTCAAGCAACAAAAATAACTTATCCAACCATTTCCGACTGGTTAGAAGAACGATCCAACTAATTATAGAGAAAGTCTAATCAATGAGGAATTTCTTTTACATTAGAAGAGTGTCCCGAAACACGTGGGGCACTCATTTTTTATTTTATCTAGTAGCAAACACTTCTGCGAGGAAAACAAGTTATTAGTAGTGGTAAAATTAATTATATGCAATTTTCAGAGAATTGACAAGAGATAAATAAATAAAATATTCTATTAATTCAGTAAATACTTTTATATGGCTTAATAGAGTGATTTGTCCTTTCTATTAATATATTGCCGAGATTTAAACTAAAGAATAAATCAATTAAAACTGGAAGATTCCTCCTGGTTTTTTTTCATCCGGTGCCCAAGTTATGGGGGTAGCAAAACAATTCGAAATCGCTCTTGTTCGATCGTTCTCCCCTCCCCTTCCTGTTAATCAACGCTGAACTGATTTTCCTCGCTCAACGGGCATCTTACTACTCTTTTGCTGTACCGACATAGAAAGAAAACCACAGTATCCAATACTGTGGCAGAATAAGCATTAACAACAATAATCATACGGATGCAGTGGAGGATTCGCAGGAATTGACCACTTTGGCTGCAAGGATGGATCCTTCCAATACCAGGCCCCTAATGCTTCTGCACAGGCATCAATTAAATGACTTTCCTCATCAATAAAAACAGGGAGCATAGTTAACTTTTGCTCACCAAGCCAGTTCCGAATCCAACTTCTCGCTAATAGATTTTGTTTGTAACTCAAAACATACTCCAATTCCCCTTGAGAGAGTCTTGAACCAATCACTGCACCTGGATGCACCTCCACGATCGTAATCGGATAATTAGGAGTTAGATTCCCTATTTCTCTACTAAGCTTTATTCCTCTTAGCGTAAGATACACCATTCGATTTAAAGTTGGCGGCATGATTGATCCAGGCTTCATCCCAAGAGAAATAATAAACTGTCTCAATTGTTTATCCCCTTGTCTATCACCCCCGCCGTCCTGATAAGATAAAGGTGCATCTATACCAATAACTACTTCATCTATTTGACTTTGAGCCTCTATTTCTTTTAAAATGTCCAGATCCCCAATATTGCTCATTAACTTAATGAAATTTAATTGACCATTTTGTAATTCAAATACCGTAAAAACAGTATCTTTATGATTACTTGGACCGGACAAATCAATCCCTATTACTCTCACCAGCAATCTTCTCTTTCTTTTGGGTTTACTAGAGTTAATACATCAAAGTTAATCATCTCCAAACCCTGAAAACCCGATCGATGCAGAGGAGAGAGCTTGGTCCCATTCTTGTTTTTGTTGTTTTTGCTGCAGTGATTTTAAGTCCGCACAAAGTCTCTTCACATCAACCTGCTGTTCGTAATGCCATTCAAGGGCAATCGATGTATACAATTCATTGAGCTGCGCATAAGAGAAATCCTTGGTTGAATCAATAACTTGCTGAATCTCTTCCTCTGAAAGAATTCGTGCGATATTCTTGTTTAATAGATACTGATAGCGAAGCTCCTTCGTCGGTACATGGATCTCATACGCTCGGTCAAACCGGCCGGAGCGGTTCATAAGGGCAGGATCAATTTTTTCAGGGTAATTCGTTGTCCCGATGATGAAGATTCCTTCCTTCGAGGTGGCACCATCTAAAATGTTCAGGAAGACGGACCGGACACTTGCTGGCATGGAATCAATATCTTCAATGACTAAAACCAATGGTGTCAATTTTAATACAGACGTAAAGACCTCTTTGATCGTATAGCTTGATGTAAATTCAGTGATCTGCCAATAAGCTACCGGAGCATTAATGCTGCTGGCGATTGATTTCACAAGAGTGGTCTTTCCATTACCAGGTTTTCCGTAGAGAAGAATTCCGCGTTTGTAGGGAATATCATACGTTTTGAAAAACTGACCGCTTTCAGAAAAGAATTCGTCAATCGATCGATAAATTTCTCTCTTTAAAGAATCCTCTAAAAATACATCTTCTCTTCTTACCAAAGTAGTAATACTATCAATCTCTGTTTCTACCCCATCTTCTGTATCCGTAAAAACAGTCACATAGTTTTTAATATAATCTCTTTTTCTTTTAAGAACATATTTCAAAAAGGTAACTAAGCAAGCATCATTTTTGGCAAAAATAAAATCCCGGGTCATTTCTCCGTCACTTTGAAAAATAACCAATCTGGCCAGCGCAACCTGATAATTCGAATAGTAAAAAAGACCGTTCGTGATCCTTGGTTTTACAATGAGCTCCATCGCTTTATCGGTATGGTTGGATGAGATCGTTTTGGTCTCGCCTTCTTTATAAATATGACAAATCAATTGTACTTCCGGAGACTCCTCTTTCAAGTCTTCCTCAAGAATGTCCCAAATCTCATTTGAGGTATCTTCATCCGAGTACATATGAAAATCAATTCCAACTTCGTCTATTAGTTTCTCCTGAAGTGTAGAAACAATTTTTGCATAGTCATAATAATACGGCAATGCCTTACGATCGATTTTATTAGTGTCAAACAGAACATTAGTTTTCATCTAGTTCTCCTTAGCGTTAGTAATTTCCCATTTATATATCATGATAGCATCTTTATCACTATTAGGTTAACCTAGTTTGCTTTATAAGACTATATACAACTTTTTTCCTGTTTAACTATTATCTACGTACCATTGCCCCCCTTTTAATAAGAACATTAGAAAACAATAATGATTGATTATCCTTATGCCGAAGCCACAGGTGTTCTCGACAGAAAGAGTAATCACCAAACTGGAAAATAACACATATGCATCCTTTTATTTGTATATAATGCAATAAGCCATTTTTTGGAAAAGCAAGGGAGGATGCCACAATACATGAATTTTCAACTAACTGATCATCAAATGCTCAAAATTATTAGGGATGGTCTAAAAACATCACAAGTTCCTAGACATATTCTTATAATCGGTGCAGGCATGGCTGGACTCGTCGCTGCCACTTTATTAAAGGAAGCGGGACATAAAGTCACCATCCTGGAAGCCAATGATCGAGTTGGAGGACGTGTTTACACCATAAGGGCCCCCTTTAGCAATAACTTATATTTCAATGTCGGACCCATGCGAATTCCCAAAAAACATCATTTAACCTTTGAATATATTAATAAATTCAAATTGCCTACAAATCTATTTATTAACCGGACCCCTAATGACCACATTTACGCAAATGGCATCAAAACACGTCTGAATGTATATGAAAAAAATCCAAGTATTTTAAAATACCCAGTTACTCCAAATGAAAGCGGGAAATCGTCGGAAGAACTTTTGTTTTCAGTCGTACAACCAATTATCAATTTTATTAACGAAGATCCTAAAAAGAATTGGCCTCTAATAGAAAAACAATATAGAAATCTCGCATTTGGTTCTTTCTTAAACTATTATTTTTCAATCGGTGCTAATGATATGATTGGTGTCCTTATTGATTTGGAAGCATATATGGGGATGACCTTTGTTGAAGTCATACGAGAACTCATCATCTTAACAGAAACTAAGAATTTTTATGAAATAACGGGTGGCATGGACCGATTGCCACAAGCATTCCTGCCGCAATTAAACGAGAATATTCTGTTCAACCAAAAGTTGATGAAAATATCTCAATTTCAAAACAGTGTAACAATTCATTGTAAGCACCAAAAAACCGATGAGAGTTTCAGTATAACCGGTGATCTTGCGATTATAACCATACCTTTTTCAACCTTACGATTTGTGAAAGTCGAACCATATGAGTCTTTTTCCTATTATAAAAGGACAGCGATTCGCGAACTCAATTATATGGCCTCAACAAAGATCGCTATCGAGTTTAAAAGTAGGTTTTGGGAAAAAGTAGGTCAATTGGGTGGTAAATCGATAACGGATCTGCCGATTCGATTTTCATATTACCCAAGTTATGGTATTGGCACCACCGGACCTGCGGTAGTTATCGCGAGCTATACATGGGCAGATGAGGCTTTAACATTGGAAAGCTTATCTGAAAAAGAGCTGATCCAATATGCGCTAATGAACTTGGCAGAAATTTTTGGGTATCAGGTTTATTCAGAATTCGTTACAGGGGCTTCTTTTAGTTGGAGTAAGAATCCTTTTTCATGCGGAGCTTTTACGTCATTTGAACCTGGACAGGATTTGGAGCTATACCCTTATATTTCTACACCTGAGGGAAGAGTGCACTTTGCTGGAGAACATACCTCACTTACCCACGGTTGGATACAAGGTGCAATTGAATCAGGAATACGAGTGGCAAACGAAGTGAATGACATACCAAAATAATTATGTAAAAAAGGCTGCGATGACAGCCTCTTATTTTTAAAAAAATAAATGAACAATCTAGGCTTTATAAGATTGACTCACTTCAACTTTTATTTTTTGTTTTTTTATCACTAATTACAAATAGACTTGCTAACATTCCTAAATTTCATCAAAAAAAGTCCATGACAGCTCACCATATTTTCAGGTAATATGCTTTGGAAGTGAATAATGAGAGGACAGCCGATTTCTCTTCAATCCTGAGTAAAATCGGGCTGTCCTTAACTTTCTTTTTTCAACTGAGTTTGAAGGTTGAATTACTTTTTACTTCTTAGAATTTCATTCAAAGTTGTTTTCATTGAATAAATCACGGTTTTTTTGTACCGAACTGCTATAAGTAGCACTCTTATCTGTTCGGATCGGGAGAGATGTTTAAAACGGGGTTCTTGTTTCAAAAAGGAGCGTACGATTGACCAGCTGGTCGGCATTAACGGAAAGTCATCTAGGGGTTGTTTGTTCCGTAACCGCTGAAGCCACGTTTTCATTCCGGTCGAACTGTTACTTTTATCGACAATACATGGCGCATAAATATTTTTAGTGTGTTTTTTAAGGGATTCAAATCGATCTTGCCCGCTAACAATGATGTAATTGTCATCCTTCCGATTTTTTTTGACAACCAAAACAAACATGCAGTCCCACATTAATCTCTGCAGTTTCTTAATATGCTCAGTAATTTTCAACGATAAATCAGGTTTGATTTTGTCCAATGGTATATACTGTATCGTGAATTTCATACACTGCCCCTCCTGTTTTTTTCATTTACCCGTCCTCAATTGCTTAGGTTTTCTTACAGCAGGTGCGTCATACTGATGAATCGTAACTACTTTGGCCTTTTCTAAGGTTAATGTCAATTATCGTTATGAAAAACACATGATTAAACTGAAATCCCATTAGTTTATATGTATGAAATGGGCGCATGTCACATACGAAGTAAGCAAAAAACATTTAACAATTGTTTTACCTGACTTTATATGTCTTATTCAATTTTCCAGATAAATTACCCACAATAAGAAAAAGCCCCCAAGAATGGAAGCATGATATACGTTAAGAGGTTAGCAGACTGAAATAGAAAGACCAACATTTATCTGTCAGTCAACCTATCCTGGTCGGCATCAGAATGCTCATTAAAATTGCCTCTTCCCCTAGCGGTAAGACCAGTTCCACTCATCTTTAGATCGTACTCAGTTTATCGAACAACCATACAAGATGATTGTATTTACCACAGGATTGTATGTGATCTCTCTCGATCAGGATACGTTCCATTGCAATCGAGTCGTCGCCGAACCCGGTATTTTGCACTAGGTTAACAGGGGGGCGGTTTTCTGCAATATTTATACGAATTTGATGAAGTAATGTTATGATTGCTTGGTTAAATTCATGAAACTCATTGGGAAAGCTTGCAGTAAGGGATTGATGTTCTAATATAATCTTTTCCATGAGTCCATAATCAGTCGGATGAATAGAGTGCAGGGCTCTAATGGATACATCAAGAACCGGGTGCTTTAGTTGGAACAACAGACGATTTAAGTTCATATCCTCCTCCTTCGTTTTCGACGGCGGATGTTCTTGATGAAACGTTTCTAAATCATCTTCTATAATAAAATTAGCATTGGCCTTATATAATCTATAAGCAAACTCAGCATCCTCGGGTCCCCATCCTTTGAAATTCTCCTCATAGCCGCCGACTTCCTCCATAAAACTTCTTTTAATGGATAGAAAACCTAAGCAAGCCATCCAACGCAATGGGCTGCTATAAAAATGTTCCCTAAGGTATTTTAATAAATGATGAGCATAACTTCTGTATTTTACCATCGAGCATAAATTTTTTATATCGTCAATATCCTCTCTCTTAACCACTTGTTGGGGCTCTTGTAAAAGCCTGATATGAGTCGTTAAGCTACTAATTGTCTGTTCTTGCGATACCACCTCTTTAAGGCGTTGGTTGAAGAGAGTATTTTTTTCGCACCACTTATAAATCGCGTTGATTTGATTATTAGTAAAATCCGGGGATAAAAAAGAATAAATGCGCCCCCGCTTGCTTCCTGCAATAACAACGGATTTCTCGTTAGTTAGATGATGCTGGCGGTTAAGGGTAACATAGTTAGGGGAAACGATGGTTTCTGCATCCAAAATGATAATAATCTCTCCCCTCGCATGCCTAAGTCCAATATTTCTTGAAGCAGCAACACCCACATTGGTACTATTGCGAATATATTGAAAATGGTAGGGAGGACAGTATTCCTTAATTTTTGGGGTCTGGTCGGTAGAGGCGTCATCAATCAATATCACTTCCATTTTGGATAAATCAAAGCACTGTTTCTCCAATGCATAAAGGCTAAGCAGATTAAGGGGATAGCGGTTATATGAAGGCATGATGATTGTGACTTCAATTTCCATGTGTTTACTCATTCCTCCTTGAGAGCCTATAGCTTCGAACTATAATAAAAGTTCGGCTTAATTTGTTTTATTTAAAACTAGTATTTAACGAAAAGATATACCGACAATAATTAAAAGGATGAAAAGCACCACGAATAAAGCAAAATTAACGCCATAACCATCTGACATAATAGATCACCACCTTAATTATTTGATAGAACATCGTATGTCAGAACATTAAAAATCGAATTGGACAAGAATGAAAATTTACATATATTTACATAATCTTAATATTTAAAAATGCTATTAACTTGCTCCACATTTCGAAGATATTTTGCTTATTCAAGTAACCTGCCACCTTCGAATAAGAAAAAGGATCGCCGCAGCAACCCTTTTTGAATTCAAGCAACCATTAGCCTAATTGGAGATTTCTTCAATCAGTTCTGAAAGTCTTATTAACCCCTTTTTTAATTCGTGAAGTGATGCATAGGCATATGACAAACGAAGATGAATTTGATCATTGTGGTCGTAAATATTTCCAGGGTTTAGTAAAATCCCCTCGTTTAGTGCTTTTTCAAATAATTTTCTAATTGAAGTCTGTTTTTTGATTTGCACCCAAATATAAAAACCACCCTGTGGGATATTCCATGTGGCTAATTGCGTAAAATGTGTATTTAGTATTTCAAGCGTAAAATCTCTACGGAATTTGAGTTCTGTCCTTATCTTCTTTACATGTTCATCATATAAACCACTTGAAAGCCATTCTGCAACAATGAATTGAGATAAAGAACTTGAGCCATAATCAGTTTGCATTTTTATATCAGCTAACCGATCTATCACTGGTTCTGGTCCAACGATCCAACCAATTCGTAAACCAGGACTCAGAGTTTTAGACATACTCCCTATGTATAAGATAAGTCCTTGATAATCAATGGATTTTAATGGATTCGGTGGCGGGTTCTCAAACCATAAATCTCCGTAGACATCATCCTCAATAATAGGCAGCTTTTCATTCTTACATACATCCAATAATTCCTTTCTTCTAGTAGCTGACATTAAAATACCCGTGGGATTATGGAAAGTTGGGATAGTGTAAAGTAATGCACCTTTATGCTGCTTTTTTAACCTCCCAATCGACTTGGGTCTAATCCCTTCCTCATCCATGGGAATTCCAAGTAAGTTCATTCCTGCTGATTGAAATACATGCACTGAATTTAGATAAGAAGGCGTTTCAAGAAAAATGGTTGAATCACGGTGCAATAATCCTAATGAAATCAATTGCAATGCTTGTAGTCCTCCTGAAACAATCATTATCGATGTAGGAGAAACTTCTATTTTCTTCGTTTTTAAATAATTGCTTATCATTTCTCTTAAATAGAGGCTTCCTTTTGGTTCCGAGTATCCTAACGAAAACGAATGGGGAGAATGCCTCTTGAACATTTGTTCCATTTCTTTGACAGGCAACAACTCTGGTGAAAGTTCTCCCGTCCCAAGGCGTATTACGTTTGGATTAATTTCTGCTCTATTAATTTCTTGAATTGTTTTGTTATTGGGTTGGTAAGATCCTGACTTAACATAGCTGTTCCAATCAGGCGGCGGGATTGAAGCAAGTAAATTCCACGTATTATTGACCACAAATGTCCCTCTTCCAACTTTTGATTCGATTAACCCATCTGCAGATAACTCATCAAGTGCATAAACAATGGTACTCCGATTCACATTGAATTTCTTTGCTAAATCTCGTTGCGTTGGAATTTTAGTTCCAACCGTCCATTCACCGTTTATTATTTTTCTCTTCATAAACTCATAGATTTGTTGATGGAGTGGAATCAAGGAGGATTTGTTTAGAATCCAGTCTTTTTCTATCAAAAGGAACTCCCCTATCATTTTTATATTAATATTATAAATGATTGGTTGGGTAATATTCCATCCAATTGGTTGGAGACGAATGTAATCAAATCTAATACAATGCAGTTATTACATTTCAGGGGGAGAAAAATGTTAGAAGCAATTTTACACGGCATGATCTTAGCATTCGGTTTAATCCTACCTTTAGGGGTACAAAATGTTTTTGTCTTTAATCAAGGGGCAAGTCAGCCCAAATTCGTGAGGGCACTGCCAGTCATTATTACCGCAGCTATTTGTGATACTTTGCTTATTTCAATAGCGGTCTTAGGAGTGTCAGTCGTTGTCCTTGGTTCTTATTGGATAAAAACAGTTCTTTACATAATTGGTAGTTTATTTTTGCTCTACATGGGTTTTGTTGTATGGAGGGCAAAACCTCAAGATGTAAAGGAAGTAGAATTATCTTTTTCACCAAAAAAACAAATATCTTTTGCAATGTCAGTGTCCTTACTAAACCCACATGCCATTTTAGATACCGTTGGTGTAATCGGAACAAGTTCCGTAAAATACATAGGCTTTGAGAAAGTAGCATTTGCAGTTGCATGTATATTCGTTTCGTGGGTATGGTTTGCTGGATTGGGCATAACAGGAAGAATGCTCAGAAAAATAGATAAATCAGGAAAATATCTAGCGGTACTAAATAAAATTTCAGCTATCGTCATGTGGGGTACAGCCGTTTATATTAGTTCTTCACTTTTATAAAATAATTTCTGGCCATTAGACAGCTCCCAACAAGCGACCCCCTCCTTTCAAGGACAAGACCATGAAAACCTTCGTTTACATTTTTTTTACTGATTCCAGTCTGAATATCTTTAACTGGAATATCTTTTAATTTGAGGGTCTTTAGAAAGATTTATCAGTTTAATGGATTAAATGGAGAAATTCGAAGGCAATTAGGAGGATTAATTATGAAGGCTATCGTTTCTAACAAATATGGCCCACCTGATGTGCTTGAATTAACAGAGGTGGAAAAACCTATCCCAGAGGACAATCAAGTACTGGTGAAAATTCATGCTGCATCGGTGAATTATGGTAATCTAGTACTTTTGAAAGGAGAGCCGTTTTTAGCACGATTTGCTTTCGGTCTTCTGAAACCCAAATACCCCATACCTGGAGGCGACATAGCAGGTATGGTTGAAGCAGTTGGCAAAGATGTTACTCAGTTTCAACCAGGCGATGAGGTATTCGGAGACCTATCCGGATGTGGTTGGGGTGGTTTTGCCGAATATGTTTCTGTTCCTGAAAATGTATTAGCCTTGAAACCAGCCAATCTTTCCTTTGAGGAAGCTGCTGCGGTACCTATGGCGGGTGTCACAGCGTTACAGGGTTTACGTGATAAAGGCAAGATCCAGTCGGGACAGAAGGTATTGATTAATGGTGCCTCTGGTGGTGTCGGGACTTTCGCCGTACAGATTGCCAAATCCTTTGGGGCTGAGGTAACTGGGGTGTGCAGTACGAGAAATTTAGATATTTTGCAATCGCTTGGAGCAGACCATGCCATTGACTATTCAAAGGAAGATTTTTCCCAAAAAATGCAGAATTATGACCTTATACTTGGGGTGAACGGACATAAACCACTATCAGTCTATAAGCGCACATTAAGTCCCAAAGGAATTTTTGTTCACATCGGGGGTTCCGGAGCACAAATGTTTCAAGCAATGGTCCTTGGGCCTTGGATTTCAATGACTGGGAATAAGAAAATGGGTACTTTTTTACAAAGGTCTAACCAAAAAGATCTGATTTATATAAAAGAACTTCTTGAAGCCGGTAAAGTAAAACCCGTTATTGATAGACGTTATAAGTTGAGTGAAGTGCCCGAAGCTTTCAGGTATTTTGAAGAAGGTCATGCTCAGGGAAAAGTTGTCATTACTATGTGAATCATCTTTAAAAGAATAATAAAGTAGGAGAAAGAAGTCAATTTGTTAGATAATTTAAGGCTTTGTGGTTCCATCTTTAATTATAAAGAGAACGCACATTTAGACCTAACTAAAATTTGCGTTCTCTCTGTTTGTTATCATTATCAAAGGAAAGTTCGTTATCTGTCCCTGAAACGGATTAGAGCGTCTCCGATTCTAGTCGAAATCCTTCCACGACCACATCTTCATCAATCTCCAATAATAGGCACCGTTTTCCTTGGTACATAATATATTTTACATTTTTTAGCTCTTTCGGGCTGATGGATACATCTGCCACTTTCGTATTGATTTTTATGGATTTAGGAACTAAACTGCTTGCTTTGAATTCATGTTTTTCGTCATCAACGACAGCTTTGAAGGCATGTTCCACTTGGGCAGTCTCGACATTTTCAACCCCGCTTACTGTTAAGATGCGTTCGATGTCCCGATAATCCAAGGTAGGAGCTTCACTTTCTTCGCTTTCTTCATTTTCCTGCACCATTTTATCGATTTCCTCATAGACATTCGAAATGACCTTGGAATCTACTTGGTCTCCTATTACTTTTTTTAAGATCTGTTCGAAGCTGTCCTTATCTTCCTGGGCAGTAATAATCTCTTCGCAATTGAGGACCACTTCAATAAATGTCCCATCTGGTTGATTCGCTTTTCCTGCACAATAAAGAATATGGTTCACATCTGCAGAATTGTCATTAAAAGCAGGGAACAAAAAGCCTGACAACGGAGACGCTAGATTGATAATTGGATCAAAGACGTTATTCGATTTGAATTCTTTCTCAATATAATCAAACAGCAAGGCTTTTTTCGGCTGATCCGTTTTATTGAGACTGCAGAGGATAAACTCGTTGGAATAAACTTCATCATTCCCACCTTCTTCGGATTCTAGGTCTCGTTTCCTGGTAACCTTTCGATATTCTCCTCGAATAAACGTCACCATCGTATCAAACTCATAAACCGTATGAGCAAACATTTTTCCGACAATTTGCAGCATGTTTTCTTTCCAATCTTCTGTTGAATCAGCTCGTAATCCATCGAAGAGGATATGTTGTGTACTGTCTTCTACATCCCGGATAAATTTCAGTTCAAACAGTTTGGCATCGAGATAACCAGTCAAAACCTTTTTAAAGTTGGCCAAAAACAATTCTTGTGCTTCTAGTTCTAACATTTGAAACGGTTGACTGACATGATGGTAAATCTCACCTGTTTCTTTCTGAACATAAACATTGAAGATTTCTCGAATTTTCATGAGATCATTGTCGAATTTAAATTGCTTACGGATATTTGCGATATCTTTTTTATTCATATGTATCAACTCCCCTTCATGATTATACTGTTCAGACAGGAAAATAGGAATACTCTTTACCATCTCCTACCTGTTCTATTTTTCAATTTTTGCTAAAAATAAATAAACCATTCGTAAATGCTCGCTTTTACGAATGGTTAACTGACATTTGCAGCTATTAAATATTTTGATCAAAAGTATCTTAAAAAACATTGGATTGATGTTAATTACGTGATAATAATCCAATTCACCCGTTGATGGTTGAAGTACATTTAACCTATAACAGCATGTAAACTAGGTCTGCGGATTACTAAAACATCAGATTTAGCTGATCGTACAATTGCTTCAGATACAGAACCGGTCAAGAATCGTTCAACAGCATTTAACCCTGTAGCACCACACATAATTAAATCTGCCTTAACTACCTTTGCAATATCTCCAGTAATGATTACTTTTGGAGAACCAAATTCGATGATTACCGTTACGTTTTTAATACCAGCGCCCTCAGCTTGTGACTTATAGCTATTTAACAGTTCCTCTGATGACCTCTGTGCACGCTCAACAACTGAACGGTCATATGCTTCGAATGAACGAGAATTGATTACGTTTACTATGGTTAAAATTGAATTTTTGTTACGTTTTGCAACATCGATTGATTTTTGAAATGCGTATTCTGCTTCTTTTGAACCGTCTACAGCTACTAAAATACTTTTATAATGATTTAGCATCAGTCATAATTCCCTTCTAACAATATTTGAAAGCTGTTTTTTCCTTTAAATTAATTTGGTTTTTTGATAAATAATGACAATACAACATTAATTATCGCTAACACTAAACTAATGGTAAACACTAGGGAAGTTCCCGCTGCTGCTGCATGTGGCAATTCATTGGCAGAGGCTGCTAAATAACTAGTTTCTTTGGATGAAAAAATAGATACCATTACCGCAATCCCAATAGCGCCAGCTACCTGTTGAATCGTTTGAGTGATAGCGATTCCATCTGGATAATATTGTTTCGGAAGAGAATTTAATGTGTTTGTTTGAACAGAAGCAAGGACCGCCCCTATACCTAACATCATGAAAATATGAGTTACCACAACCATCCATAAAGCCGTTTCTGTGCCAAATTGTGCATAGAGTACATAACCAATCGCTACTAAAATGGTACCAGGTATAATAACCGCTTTCGGACCATATTTGTCGAATAGGCTACCAATGATTGGAGCTAATACACAGTTTAGTAAGCTGCCTGGCAGCAAGATAAGACCTGTTGTAAAAGCTGCAATTAATAAAGCCATTTGCATATACATTGGTAAAATGACAAGCATGGACAACATATTAAAGAACGTTATAAAACTCATAAAGACACCAAGTACGAACAGTGGGTACTTAAATGCTTTTAGATTCAGCATCGGATTCTCCATTTTTGTTTGACGAATGGAAAAAAGAATAAGAGCTGCTAATCCGACAATGATGGACCCAAGAACAGTTGCATTAGTCCAACCAGCATCACCAGATACACTGAATCCGTAAACGACCCCACCGAATCCAATCGTCGAGAGAATAACAGATACTGCATCTATCGAAACTTTACGAATCTATGATTCTCTTATAAAACGAAGGCAAAATGTTTTTGGTAATTAAAAAAGCTGTATATGGCAGTATGTTTTGTGAATGTAAAAAGAGCCGAAATATACAAGTAGTGTATAAATCTTGCATAATTTAGGCTCTTTTAAGTTTATTCCTTGTTTGAGTAGTCGAGTAGAAGGGAGCCTTTCTACCTTGCGGTAAATTGTACTCCACCCTCCGGGTAGAAAGGTCGCCCAATTGGCGACTCAAACCCCCACAGAACCCGGCGTGCGGATTTCCCGCACCGGGCTCTTCAGAAAGTGCTTCACAGTTTCGCGTACAT